>JBEDCT010000247.1:0-3814 GCA_041176665.1 Bacteroidota bacterium
ATTGACCTTTTTAAACCTATATTCATCTTTATTTATTTACTAATTAATGTACAAAAAAGGGACTTGCGACATAAAGCCGAAGTCCCCTCTTCCAATAAAATGTGATCGATGATCGGATTAACGACGAAGTCCTAATTCCTTAATCAACGCTCTGTATTTCTCGATATCTTTTCTTTTCAAATAATCCAAAAGACTACGACGCTTTCCAACTAAAAGTTGAAGTGAACGCTGTGTTCCGAAGTCCTTGCGGTTCTTTTTCAAATGCTCTGTTAAGTGACTGATACGGTAAGTAAATAATGCTACTTGTCCTTCTGTAGAACCCGTATTTACTTCAGATCCACCATGTTGAGCGAAGATCTCTTTTTTCTTTTCTGTGTTTAAATACATGCTAATATTTATGTAAATGATTATTATGTAGACTGACACCCTTGGTCAATTCGGTTGCAAAGATAGGTATAGTTTTCAGAAGTGCCAAATTATTTTACTCGCTTCTTTTACTCATAACCTATCGAATGCTGCTAAATTTTGGAGACAACTTATAATAAATGTTATCTTTGTATCGTCCATAGGTTCTCGTTTACGAGATTAATAAGGAATCCGGTTAGAATCCGGAGCTGTATCTGCAGCTGTAAATGTCTAAAATGCAATTCATTTAGTCACTGAGCAATTGGGAAGACGAATTGAAAGGGACATGAGCCAGAAGACTTGCCCATGAACAGAGAGAAGACTTCAGATAAAGGTCGGACTCGCCAAGGATGTTTTGCATCCTAGCTTTTCCTACTTTTTTCTTCTTCTAGTTTTTTATTGTTTCACATTCAAAAAAACAGAACGAATGAAAAAGGCATTGATTACATTAAGTTTATTTGCAAGCTCATGGAGCTTTGCACAAAATCAATTACACCAAGTTTTGGTCGTAAATGAAGGATTTTTTGATTACCAAACAGGCGCGATTTTAGAGCCGGTAACCATCGGAAGCTACAATCCAGTTTCGCAACAATACCAGGTAGTAGATACCTTAGAAAACATGCGTTTCGCATCTGACCTTGTGATTGACGGTAACTTCTATTACGTTGCGGCAGATTCGAAAATCTTTAAAATGGACTTGAACTCGCATCAGGAAATCTCCAGTGTTGCTTGTCCAGGCGTACGTAACCTAGCAATCTACCAAAACAAATTAATCGCAACTCGTGGAGAATACCTGACGACTTACGATTCGTACCTTCATGTATACAACACGGCGGACTTACAATTAATCCAAGCGTTCGATACAGTTACTGGTCCAAAATGGGCGACTCAAAACATCGTGATTGATGGAACAACTGCATACCTAGTAGTAAACAACGCTTACGAATGGGGGAATGAAAAAGGAATCATTGGTCAATTAAACCTTTCCAACTTAAGCTATGGAAGTGAAGTGGACTTAGGTCCAGAAGGAAAAAATCCAGACAACTTAGTGAAATACGGTTCCGCTTTGTACACTGTAAATAACAAGGACTGGAACGGAACTTCCATTTCGAAGTTTGAATTGGCAAACAACGCAACATCAACAGTAAATATTGCAAATGCCGTAGCTGGTTGCGGGACTTCTGCGTTGCGTGACGACAAACTGACTTACCAAATTTCCATGGAAACAAGTTTGAATAATTTCGACATCAATGGAATGAATAACATTGGACCAGTAGTTGGCATCAACGTAAATTTCTATGAATTAGCACAAGAACCTTTAAGTGGTCAATTATATGCTTCCTCTACCGATTTCTTCTCCACTGGAACTGTTTACATTTACGATGCAACGAATACAGAAATCCACCAGTTCGCTGCAGGTGTTTCTCCTGGGACAATCGTTTTCGATATTCGTTCTTCCGCTGGAATCAATGAAGAAACAACAAACTTCAGTGTTTCTCCGAATCCATCAAATGACATCTTAACAATCCAAGGTAAATCAGCAAATGAGTTGGTTTCCCTAGTTGACTTAAACGGAACAACAGTTCTTTCAAGTACAGCAAGTACCTTGAATATTTCGCAACTTCCAGCTGGAATTTACTACGTAAACATCCACGGAACGAGCCAAAAAGTGATCAAACTTTAAGCTTTCAAATAGTTTCATGAAATCCCGGCTTTGTCGGGATTTTTTTTTGCCCGAAACTTCGAACAAGTCGTTTGTTTATTAACTTTGATTCATAATTCTATTTCACTATGCAAATCATCCTGAATCACCAGCAAATCGAACAAAAAATCATCCGAATCGGACACCAACTTATGGAAAATTGTTTCGAAGAAGAACGGATTTTCATTGGTGGAATTGCAGGAAACGGAAGCATCATTTCTAAAAAACTAGCGGACATCATTCGTGCCAACAGCAAAATCGAAGTGGTTTGTTTCGAAATCACCGTGAACAAAGATGAGCCATGGAGCGAGGCGATACAATTGTCCATCGATGAAAAAGAACTGAAAAAAGGATTCATTATCTTAGTAGACGACGTCATCAACTCCGGTAAAACCATGCAATACGCCTTGATGAAGTTTTTAGAGCAAGCTACAAAGGCGATTAAAACAGTTGCTTTGGTAGACCGTCAACACCGACGTTATCCAATTAAAACAGATTTCGCCGGACTCGGACTTTCAACGACGTTGAAGAATCACGTCGAAGTAGACTTAAACGAAAGTGATTCAAAAGCTTATCTGCATTGAGATGAAAAAAGTAACCGAATCCAGTTCGCATTACCAGGACTTAGAGCAAATGTCCACCTTGGACTTATTAAAAAACATCAATCGAGAAGATCAAACCGTAGCAATTTCCGTTGAAAAAGAAATTCCTGCGATTGAAGCTTTTGTCAACGCTTGCAGTGAGAGAATGGCACAAGGAGGAAGGTTATTTTACATTGGAGCTGGAACAAGTGGTCGCTTGGGAATTGTGGACGCCAGTGAGTGTCCACCAACCTTCGGCATCGACCACGGAATTGTCGTTGGACTCATTGCTGGAGGAGACGCAGCGATTCGAAAAGCCGTTGAATTTGCTGAAGATGACCGAAATCAAGCTTGGATTGACCTCGGAGAATACTCCTTGAATGAATTAGATACCGTTGTCGGAATTGCCGCAAGTGGAAGTACGCCATACGTATTAGGTGGAATCGAAAAAGCGAAGGAACATGGAATCTTAACGGCTGGAATTTCCTGTAATCCAGATTCTCCCTTAGCTGCTGCCGTTGAATTCCCGATAGCTCCAGTTGTCGGACCAGAATTCGTCACGGGAAGTACGCGCATGAAATCAGGTACCGCACAAAAGCTTGTGTTAAATATGATTTCGACCAGTTTAATGATTAAACTAGGAAGAGTCAAAGGAAATAAAATGGTGGACATGCAATTAAGCAACCACAAACTGGTGGATCGTGGTGCACGCATGGTCGCCGAAGAAATCGGTGTTCCGATGGAAGAAGCGAAAGCACTGCTCTTAGCACATGGATCCGTAAGAAAAGCTGTAGAACATTATACTAAAACAACATGAGTGAATTTGATCCAAATGGCGTAGGAATTGCCAACGGAAATATTTTTGGCTTTCCTTACACGGAATCCGAAGCAACAATTGTCATTGTTCCCATTCCATGGGATGCTACTGCCTCTTATGGCAAAGGAACGAGCGATGGACCTGAAGCAATTTTAGAGGCGTCCACACAACTCGACTTTTTTCACCCCGATTTGGATCGTGCCTACGATACAAAGGTGTACATGTCGCCTGTTTCACAAGAGTGGAAAGAAATCAATGCACATTGCTGTGAGCAAGGACTGGAGTATATTCAGTATTTGGAATCCAACG
>JBEDCT010000248.1:0-2508 GCA_041176665.1 Bacteroidota bacterium
TTTTCAAGTCAAGATCCCAATGTCGGTTGGGACGGATATGTGGTGGACAAAGGTCCCGCACCGGTTGGGGTTTATTCGTATCGACTTTCGTATCGTTTTTTGAATCAGAGTAAAAGCGAGGTGATTCGTGGGCATGTTCAGTTGTTGCGTTGAGTGAACCTTCGCAGGATTGCAAATCCTGCGAGGCAGAGCGAAGAGCGAGAGCGATGGGGCTTTCTTTACACATTCTTAATGAAATCTTTGTGTGAAATTTGAACACTTTTGTGCATATTTGCGACATGAATATTATCAATAGAGAATTAAGCTGGTTATCGTTTAATGAACGAGTGTTACAAGAGTCATTGGATGCGACTGTTCCACTTACGGAACGTATGCGTTTTTTGGGAATTTATTCCAATAACATGGATGAATTTTTCCGTGTGCGCGTGGCCAACTTAAAACGAATTTCCGACCTGAAAAAGCAAAAAGTAGAAGGATTCAACGGCGATGCGGAGGAACTCTACAAGGAAATTCGCAAGGTGGTCATGAAACAACAGCTTACCTTCGAGAAAGCATTTTCGCTTATTCAAGCTGACTTTGAGAAGGATCAAATCTTTATGATCAACGAGAAAGAAGTGAATAAAGATCAACTGTTGATCTTGAAGAATTACTACAATGAGCATTTGAAACATGTGGTTTTCCCTATCATTTTAGACAAGAAAAATCCACTGCCAAAATTACGTGACTACGCGATTTACCTAGCGGTTAAAATCGTTGAGAAGAAAAACAAAACACGTTTTGCCCTCATCCAAATCCCGAGTGAATATTCGCGTTTTTATCAATTGAAAAGTGAAAATCGCATCGATTACATCTTAATTGATGACATCATTCGCCTTCAACTGAAGGAGATTTTTTCCATTTTTGAACCAGTTGAAATCAGCGCTCATACCTTTAAGTTTACCCGTGATGCAGAGTTAGACTTGGACGATGATTTGTCCCTTTCTTTCTTTGAGAAAATTGAAAAAAGTTTGAAACAACGCCGCAAGGGAGATCCTGTTCGCTTTGTTTATGATTCGAAAATGCCAAGAGATTTATTGAACTTCTTGTTGAAGTCTTTGGATTTAACCTTGGGGAATAACACCATTCCCGGTGGACGCTACCACAACTTTAAAGATTTCATGTCCTTCCCGGATTTCGGAATGGCCAAATACCGTTTTAAACCGGAACCACCACAAGCGCATCCAGCATTTTCCAAAGGAAAAAGCCACATGGATGTCATCTTCGAACAAGATGTACTTTTGCATTTTCCGTATCAGAAGTTTGACCACGTTGTCGACTTATTGCGTGAAGCGGCTTTGGATCCCAAAGTAAAAGACATTAAAATCAATATTTACCGAGTAGCGAAAAATTCGGAAATTATGAACGCCTTGCTTGCTTGTGTATTCAACGGCAAAAATGTGACGGTTATTTTCGAATTACAGGCGCGCTTTGATGAGGAAAACAACCTTTGGTGGAGTAATCGCTTGAAAGACTACGGAGCGAACGTTATTTACGGTGTGCCAAATCTTAAGGTGCATTCGAAATTGATGCAAATCCGCAAGGTAAAAGACGGAAAAGATGAATTCATCACCTATGTTGGAACAGGGAACTTTAACGAGAAAACAGCGACAATTTATTCTGATTTAGCGATCCTTAGTTCTGAACGACAATTATCACTAGAAGTCAGTAAGGTGTTTAGTTTGTTAGAAAATAACATGGAGCGCCATTTGTTCAGAAATCTATTCGTTTCTCCATTTAACACCCGCAGAAAACTCTTTGCGTTAATCGATAAAGAAATCGGTTTCGCGAAGGCAAAATTACCTGCGAAAATTAAAATCAAAATCAACAACTTAACGGATGTGAAAATGATCGATAAGTTGTACGCGGCAAGCAAGGCTGGTGTCAAAATCGAAATGATTGTTCGAGGAATTTGCTGCTTAAAACCTGGCGTTAAAGGACTCAGTGAAAACATTACAGCGATCAGTTTAGTGGACCGCTACTTAGAACATGCACGCTTTTTCATCTTTGAAAACAACGGTGAACCGATCCACTTAATCACTAGTGCAGACTGGATGGAACGAAACCTGGACCAGCGCATTGAAGTAGGAATGACGGTGAAAGATGTGGCCATTAAAGCTGAACTGAACCGTATTTTTGATTTCCAATGGAGAGGCAGTGTGAAGGCGAGAAACATCAGCGCGGACCTTAAAAACCGCTACAATGAACGAAATCTTCCTCCGTTCCATGCACAACGTGAGTTGTATTTAAGTTATACTCAGAAATAAGCTCAGATACCGAGTACTGTTTACTGTTCACTGAGCACTGTTCACAGAACTAAAACAAATACTTCAACACCGAAAGTTTCTCAAAAACCGTCTTTTCATCTTCCAAACGAGGTACCTTCATTTGACGGTGTTTGCGTTCGAAATCGGTGAGTGTCGTTTGTACGATGGACTCTGTCTGGTCGAGGTAGTTTACCTTGATGCTTTC
>JBEDCT010000249.1:0-5368 GCA_041176665.1 Bacteroidota bacterium
GTTCCAGTTGGAAAAGATCAAAAGCAACACATCGAAATGACGCGCGATGTAGCCAATCGTTTCAATTTAGCTTACGGAGATACCTTGGTGCTTCCAGAAGATCAAATCCGCGAAGACACCATGTTGATTCCGGGAACGGACGGAGAAAAGATGAGCAAATCCAGAGGGAATTACATCGACATTTTCTTGCCGGAAAAACAATTGCGAAAGCAAATCATGTCCATCGTTTCGGATAGCACGCCCCTCGAGGAACCAAAGAATCCAAATACCTGCCATACTTTTGCGTTGTACAAATTGCTAGCATCTACAGAGCAAGTAGCAGAAATGCATGCCAATTACGTGAACGGAGGTTATGGTTTTGGACACGCCAAACAGGCGCTTTTCGAATTGATTTTGACAAAGTTTGCCGTTCAGCGCGCTCGTTTCGACGCACTCATGGCTAATCCAAGTGAAATTGATGCAGCCTTGCAAATCGGAGCTGAAAAAGCACGCCTAGTGGCAAATGATGTATTAAAACGTGTTCGAACGAAAGTTGGTTATTGAGTCTTAAAAGAACTATCCCTTTGACCATCGATAATTCAAACCGACTTTAAACCATCTTCCTGGCATTTGAACATACCCTGCTTCGATGTATTCCGTATTTAACAGATTATTCACTTCTGCAAAGAAGGAAAAACCTTTAACGGATTCGGAATTAAGTTTTAAATCCAATAATTGATAGGCTGGATTAGAAACACGCTGAAGGAAACGGTAATTAACTTGTAGACTTCCATATTTACCGAATTGAAAATTAAACTTCGCGATGAGTTGGTGTTTCAAATTGGAATAAGCATAACGGGACTCCAAATTCGCATCGAATACGTGTGTCGCCTGAATATACGTGTAGGCAACATCTACAAAATTAATCTTGTAATTCGCCTCGTAGTTAAATGTTCGGCGAATATTTCCCTCGATTCCATAAAAACGCACCTCAGCAATGTTCACTGGTTGCCATTTATTGGGATTTGGAATAATACTTGAGGTATCACGAATCCAATCGATCATGTTGTACGTTTGACGGTAAAACACGTTTCCTTCTAAGTATAAACTTCCATTTTTAAACCATCCCAATTCTGCTGAATTAGCATATTCCGGTTTCAATTCTGCATTCCCTATGTTTGATGGATCGACATAATATAACTCTGTATATGTTGGAATTCGGTTGCTTTTTGCCAGATTTGCATACAAACGATTTAACTGGTTGAGTTGAAATGCAAATTGTACGCTTGGCAATACCTTCAATGGAACATCCGTGTATTGGAACACGAGTAAACTTGAAGTAGCTGTGATTCTTCCCATTTTAAACATTACATCACCAAAAGCACTCGAATACTGTCGATTACGAAGTCCTAAATTGGAACTATTCAAGGCCTCAAATCGATGTTCTAATCCAAGGTGATATTGCCAATTACTACCAAGCTTACCATTCCATATACTCTCGAAACTATAGGTTTCAGAGAAATGACGATTCGTATAGAATCCTGGATCATTTCGTTTTAAGCGAAATTCATCGCGATTAGTTCGTGCACTCAAGCGATTGACCCATGTTGCTTTTCTAAAAGAAACATTGTAACGCAAGCCAGCAAAGGCATTTTGGGTACTTTCCCACTGATCCGGAAATTTGTTAGAATAAAAGCCATTTGCTCCAAATTGACGATCCGAATAGGCCAACATGGTTAACACATACTGTTTTTTGAATGAAATTCCTCCTTGATAAGAAATTTGCCTGTTCTCAAAGTCTGAATTTGACCAATGTCCATTTGAACGATCAAAGCCCAAAGATATTTTTTGGTTCCATCCTTTCATTGGAGCACTAAGCGTTGCATTTATTCCAGTTGTGCCAAAGGATCCCGCATAGGATTGTGCCTTAACAAACGTTTTACTTGAAAGTAACGAAACAAAATTGATCGCTCCCGCAAGGGCACTTTGTCCAAACATGTGTGTTGCAGGACCTTTCGTGATTTCAATTTGATCGATGGCATTGACCGTGAAGGGAATATTCATCGCGTGATGTCCAGTTTGGGGATCAACCATTTTAAAACCATTTACTAAAATCAAGGTCTGTTCGAAACTTCCACCGCGAATACCAATATCCGCTTGCATTCCGTTTAATCCACGCTGACGAACGTCCACTCCCGAAGTGTAGCTCAGTGCTTCGCTCAAACTTCTCGATGGCAACAACGCCAATTTGTCGGCTTTCAACAAGGTCATGGATTGATTTCGTTGAAAATAATCTATTGGATTCCCCCTTCCAGTAATGATGATATCATTCATGGTTAATGTTTTTATCGGCGGGATAACGACGTCTTTTTGAGAAAAAGCTTGTGAAGCTAGAAAGAATAAGAAAAGAAGAATCGCATTTTTTTTCATTTCGTTTTTTTTTTGCAAAAATAAGAAAGGGAATATCGCTTTTAATGGTACAGGAAGGAAAAATCGGATAACTGAGGTATTTCTCCTGAATACTGGACACGAATGAGATGCTCACCAGGTAATAAATGTACAAAATTGCGATCAAAGGAAATTCCAGTTTTTGATGAAAAAAGCCAGAAATCTGCACAAAAAGCACTGTTTTTCACCCAAATCTCTGCTGTTTTGTTCATTTCATCGATGTTTTTCACACTTAGTTCAATTTGAACTTCCCGTTTTTTAGGTGAGGGTCCTACCACAAATTCTCGGGTGATTCCGTTGGATAATTCTACGCGAATCATTTGCTCGTTCTTAGGAAGAATGCTCCAAATCATTTTACTCTCTTGATAAGCTAAACTTACATCGCCAACAATTTGTAATGGTGACAATCCACGTTCGCCAGAATTCATCGTGTAAATAAGTATTTTATATCCTAACTTTTGATTCTCCATGACATCGGACTTCACATAAAGTTGCACCTCACCTTTATCCGTTGTTTTCTGCAAAATCGCTAGAGGTTGATAGTCATCACGTATCGCATAATGCAAGGATTTCCAATTTCCATGGTAATCGATACTTGACCAGGTCGGTGCGGGCCAACAGTCGTTTAATTTCCAATACAGCGTCCCCATGCAACGCGGCGCAACCAAACGATTTCCAGACACTGCGCTTGAAACGGCGTATCGTTGCGTCAATTGGGAGAAATAAACAAACTGTTCAAAATCCTTGCTTTTCCCGAACAATAAATTGGCATGCTTTTGAATCATTCCATTTCCTACATAGCTTTTTTGGTGGTGTTTCATCACCTGACTTGACAAACTCCAGTCGGAACGTTCGGAAAATGATTTCAGCGTGGCAAATTCCGGGAAACTTTGGAATCCATATTCGGCGTTGAAACGTCCAATTTTCGTTGCAAAATCAGACATTGGATCTTTTCCATGCCAAACACCCCAGTAATGCTGAGACCCATGATTGTAGAAATCATCGTTACCCCAATTACTCAATGGAGAGGTATGAATGTAACTCGTGTTCGTCCAATTGGAAACGATTTTCGGCGCCAATCCTTTAAATAAATCGTCATAAGCCTTCAAAATGGTTGCTTGATCCGTTTCAGACAATCGATATTGACTTTGAAATCCCCAATTCTTCCAAGCGACATCTACTTCGTTGTTTCCGTTGAAAAGCACAACCGAAGGATGTGCGGAAATACGAGGAATCTGGTAATTAAATTCGGCTTCTAC
Organism: Bacteroidota bacterium; assembly: GCA_041176665.1. Lineage (GTDB taxonomy): Bacteria > Bacteroidota > Bacteroidia > Flavobacteriales_D > Crocinitomicaceae > UBA952. Next base: position 3,687 of record JBEDCT010000249.1, read on the forward strand.
TGTTTTCAAAAACGCTTCATCACCAGGATACATGGCACAAGCAAACATGAAATCCTGCCAAACCATGATTCCTTTTTCATCGCATGCACGGAAAAATGCTTCATCTGGATAAAATCCACCGCCCCAAATGCGCACCATGTTGAAGTTCGCCTTGGACATCTGTTCGACCTGATTGATCCAATCCGCATCACTAATGGAAGCTGGAAAAACGGAAGGTGGAATAAAATCCGCTCCTTTGCAGAAGATAGGAAGTCCGTTTACCTGAAATTCATACGATGTCCCCCACTGATCTTTCTGTTGGATTAATTCAGCGGTTCGAATACCAAATTGGATTGATTTCTCATCCACCAATTTTCCATGAATAAATAAACGCAGCGTATCGTGGTAAAGATTTGGCTCACTGATTCCAGCTGGCCACCACAATTGTGGATTGTACTGAATAACCTCAGCTTCTAAATGTCCAGTCGTAATGTTTTTTTTCACCGGAAGTTCTCCGTACAAGGTTGACACAAGTTGAAATGCTGATTGATCATCTGCAACATCTAACACGTATTTCAAGCGCGCGAAAAGTTCTTCCTTTGGAATGGACACTGTTTGTACAGTTAATGCTTGGATTTTATTTTCTTTACCGATACGCACTTCTACCGGTTTTGCAAATCCAATGGTATTCATGCGCAACGCCCAGTCCCAACCGAATTGGTATTGTGGTTTGCGTGTCAATGGAGCCACTTTCCACTTAGATGGATCATTTGGTGCGGGAAAATGAAAATCTTCCGTTTCATATCTTTCCTTGTGATACTTCGTTGGCGGTGTAAAAACCACGCGGATTTCATTGTAACCACATTGTATCGTTGACTTTACATCAAAGGTAAATGGGTGAAAGAAATTATCCGTTTTTCCAATAAGTTTTCCATTTACATAAACAGCAGCATACGTATCAACATTGGGAAAATGTAGTTCCAACGAACTAGCCAGGAATTGTTCTTCAGTTAAATAGAATTGGGATGTAAGTTCCCATTCAAATTCCTCAATCCATTGGTATAGCTCTTCGTTTTTACCGTAAAAGGGATCAGGCAACTCACCTGTTTGAAAGAGTTTTTCCTGAATACTCCCGGATTCCCCGAAGGATTTCCATTCGTTTGACTTGGGATTTTTATACTTCCAATTGAGCACTGTTTGACCATGAACAAGTCCGACCATAGCACAAAGAATACATGTAAACCATTTTATCATTACCAGTTGCGATCAAAAGTTGCATCGACCATCTTTTCTTCTTCCAAGGTTCTTAAAGCAAAATTGAATCCTGCGTAAATCGAATAAGCACCGTAATTACCGTCTTTGTCCAATGCAATGAAACCACATTGTAAACCTGTCAAGTCCTCGTGTTTTTTAATAATACGCATGCACGCTTCTTTGCATGCATCCATCGGTGAATAACCATGACGCATCAACTCTACTACGGTGTGACTTCCAGCTACGCGGATGATTGCTTCGCCAAGTCCTGTGGATGTTGCCGCTCCGACTTCCTGATCGATAAACAATCCTGCACCAATAATTGGCGAATCACCTACACGTCCATGCATTTTATACGCCCAACCACTTGTCGTACACGCACCACTTAAGTTTCCTTTTGCGTCCATCGCGATCATTCCAATGGTATCGTGGTTTTCATGGTTAATTTC
>JBEDCT010000250.1:0-12686 GCA_041176665.1 Bacteroidota bacterium
AGCAAACAGTTGAGGCTGTTCAGATTCATGGTGGTTATGGTTTTGTGAAAGAGTACCATGTAGAGCGTTTAATGCGCGATGCGAAAATTACACAGATTTATGAAGGAACGTCAGAGGTACAGAAAATCGTTATTTCTCGTGGACTTCTAGCAGAATAATTTAATTAATATACGAATTATGTTAGCTCCTTTTAATCTTCAAAAGTGGATCGATGAAAACAGAGATTCACTGAAACCACCTGTATCAAATAAGAATTTATACAAGGAGGCAGGAGATTTCATTGTGATGGTCGTTGCTGGTCCAAATGCCAGAAAGGACTATCACTACAATGAAGGAGAAGAGCTATTCTATCAAATAGAAGGAGATATTATCGTGCGTGTTCAAGAAAATGGTCAAGCGAAAGAGGTAATCATTAAGGAAGGAGAACTGTTTTTACTTCCAGCGAACACGCCACATTCTCCATCACGTGGAGAAAACACCATTGGATTAGTGATTGAGCGCGTGCGTAAAGGAACGGATCTACAAGACGGATTGATGTGGTTTTGCGAGAAATGCAACCATCACTTAAAAACGTATCGTTTTCCTTTAGAAAATATCGAAAAGGACTTTATTCCTCGATTCAAGGAATTTTACAGTTCGGAAGAAATGAGAACATGTGATAATTGTTCTCATATCATGGAAGTGGATCCAAATTTCGTGTAAAGGAAGCTTGGATTTAAATCCCTTATTGAGGTTGGTACGTGTAGCGGCGTGATTCTCCAGTTTGGAAAATATCTTCCACAATCACCAACTGTTTGTTACGCAATTCTTTGATGCTGTATTCATGCGTTGGTTTTGACGTAGTGTCCTCGTAGAAATAAAGCGTTTCATCTTTATCAGCAAATTCCCAACGACCATTTGAATACTCACCTTGTATTTGTCCTAAAGCATTAAATGTTTTGGACATGGAATAAGTTCCATCTTTATCAATGCTCAGTTTTGTCGTGTAATCCTGATTAAAAGCATTGTTTCCACTCAATGAGTACGCTTTTAATTCCCAATCATTACACAAACGTGCTTTTCTTGTTAACATAGAATAACTAGGTCCTTCACTGTATTTATTACAAGAAGAAAAGAGTAAAGTTGAAATAAAAAGAGCTGCAAGTACGATTCTCATGATTCAGTTTTTTTTCAAATGTACTAAACAAACCGCAATTTTCAGCATAAACTTCGTAATTTTGTGGAATGAAAATGTTCTTCTATTCTCTCGTTGTTGCAGTACTTTTTTCGTGTCAAGAGACAAGCGAAAAATCCGTACCTTTTCCTGTCAAAAAAACAAAGCTTGTACAAGTTAAGGCGAATAGTCAGGCGGACTTTAAAGTCGAGGGCATGGTTTGTCAAATGGGATGTGGTGGATCGATTCGAAAAGAACTGAAAATGACTGGTGCGGTCGAACGTGTTGAAGTGAACTTTGTCGAAGAACAAAAAGAACAAGTTGTTCATGTTCAGTATGATTCTACCTTGATCTCCACTCAAAAAATGACATCGATTTTAACTTCTATTAATGATCGACAATTTAAAGCGAGCCTAATTACTAACAAGGCGTTATAATGGAATTGTATTATCGAGAAATGGGGGAGGGACAGCCCTTGGTGATTTTACACGGACTTTTTGGTTTTTCTGATAATTGGCAAACACAAGCGAAGAAATTTTCTGAATATTACCGAGTGATATTGGTAGATTTAAGAAACCACGGACATTCACCTTGGTCTTCCGACTTTTCGTATCCAATCATGGTGGAGGATCTTTTGAAGTTAGTTCAAAAATTGGAGTTGCAGCAGTTCATTTTACTTGGACACTCGATGGGAGGGAAAGTTGCGATGCATTTCGCACAGAAACATCCGAATTTCCTCGATAAACTCATTGTGGTGGATATGGGCGTTAAATCGTACCCGATGCATCACCAACATATTTTAGAGGCCTTTAATCGCATTGATTTAACTCAAATGTCTGCTCGAAGTGAGGCGGAACAGATTTTGAAGCAATTTATTGATTCGGAGGGTGTACGACAGTTTTTACTTAAAAATCTTTATTGGAAGGAAAAAGGAAAATTGTCATGGCGAGTGAATTTCCCTGTGCTTGAGGCAGCGATGCCAGAGATCTTAAGTGCACTTCCAGAAGATGAGGTGTTGATTACCACTTTGTTTATTCGTGGTATGTTGTCCAATTATATTTTGGATGAAGACATTCCTGTTCTAGAATCTTATTTTCCAGACTCAACCATCGTTAGCATTGAAAATGCTGGTCACTGGGTACATGCAGAAGCGCCAGATGACTTTGTAGATAGTGTCCTTGGTTTTTGTTTGAGATAAAAAAAACCGCCCATTTCTGAGCGGTTTCCCAATTATTTAATTCGTAGTTCTTAGTGTTGAACGATGAATTTGCGTGTTTCAACAGTTGATCCGTTTGTAAGGATTACTGTGTACATTCCGTTTGTTAAAGCTGAAGTATTGAACGCTGTAGCAGTTCCATTTACCGTTTGATTAGCAACAACTTTTCCAGTTAAGTCAATGATTTGAATTGAACCTTCAGTGATGTTACTTTCAATTGTTACCACATCTGAAGATGGATTCGGGTAAACAGAAAGGTTTACGTTAGCCGTTTCGTCTAATCCTAAAACACCCATGTTCATGCGGATAGCGAAAGCGTTACCGTTAGAGTATGTTGCGTCACCAATTAAGTGAATCATGGAAGCGTAAGATGGTTGAAGAACTGTTTCATCGTTTAAGATACGAATGTTGCTTGCGGCATTTACTTCTGTTAAAACAGCTGCGTAATAAGCGTCATCAGCTAAAGCAACTGGTTGAGGGAAGAATACAGTGATTTTTCCTGCTGAAACATCAGCAGCTGTAACTGTGTAAAAATCACTTTCTGCAACATTACCGTTTAAGTCAGACAATGACTGGTATCCATCAGCAAAGAAAGTTGCTGTATCAATCATCGCAACTTGAATAGAAGTTCCTGCATTTGTTGTATTAGCAATTCCAATTTCTAAAGAAACAACAACGTTGTTTGTGTTTCCACCACGTAAGTGATACATGTTTGCGAAAATCGTTCCAGTTGGTGTATTAAATGAATTAGACCCAAGTGTTGTAGTTGTTTGAGCTGAAGTAGGATTCACACCAATTCCATCCAACGCATATACGTTGTTTGTTACTTCGAAATTACGATTATAAACGTTGTTAGCAAACAAAGCACTTCCAGTTGCTTCTTCTGTAGAAGAAACCGTGTAAGCTCCATTGTAAACACCTACAGACAAGTTTGGCGTTTCAGATGCACCATAAGCAATCGTATCATTCGTTACGATCGTTCCAATGCTATAGTTGTAGTTTAATCCAGCTCCAAAGTTTACACTTGCAACAGTGTTTGTGTTTGTTGCTGAACCAAAGTTGAATGCAGAACCACCAATGTCATAAGATGCATCTAAATGGGCAACTGGTGTTTTACCATATTCAAGACCAAGGTTATTTGTTCCTGCTACGAAAGGTGATAATGAACGTAAGTCGTAAGCTGGTTGCTCAACAATTTTCAAGTCATCTACTAACCAAGCGTAATCCCAAGAACCGATGTAACGCATGCGGATTTTAACATTCGCTTGTCCACCTGCTGCTGAAGAGATGTTTACTTGAGAATTTTCTTGGTAAAGCGTACTTGTTGCTTTATCCAAGTTTACTGGAAACTGAGCCCAAGTAGCACCGTTATCGTTACTTACTTCAAAGATTGTTTCAGTTGTTTGCCACATACGAACACGTTGATTGAACTCAAGAACGACGTTTGGATAAGCAGAACAGTCAATTGTTCCCGTGTACGTAAAGAATGCATCTTGATTTCCGCCATCTTGACCAACTGCATCAGAATCAAACAAAGCATATCCGTTTTCATTTGTTACCGTGTTGTTTGGATCAACCCATGCACCTGTTTGGTATCCAAGTGCGGTAGATGTACTTGTCGAAATCGCCCAATCTTGGTTGTCACCAGTCAAGTTAGAAATCGCCCATTGTGAAGCAGTTGCAAAATCATTTGACCATACCGTTACCTTTTGCTGAGCAGTAGGTTTTACAGTAGGTTGTTGAATGACTTCCAAATTCATTTCTTTTGCTGCTAATTTTTGTTTCTGTGCAGAAACACCTAAGCTAGCAAATGCCAAAGCAGTTAATAAGTAGATTTTTTTCATAATTAATTAATTTATTAGTGAAGCGAATTTAAGAAAAATTCTTATGGTTACAAATAGTTTGCTTTAATAATCGCGGTGAAACAAAAATTCTGCAAGTTCCTCCAATTCTTCATAGTTAACATTGTTCGAAATGCTTTTTAAAGCGTCCATGGCATGGGTATAATGCTTAGACATTTCATTTTTACATTTCTCTTGAACGTTTAAAGATTCAAAAATGGAAATCGTTTGTGCTAATTTCTCGGTTTGATTCTGTTCGTTTTGCAGGGAATTTAAAATAAATACTTGACTATCAGAGGCATATGACTTTGCTAGAATGGAAAGTAGCGTTTTTTTGTTGGCAATAACATCCCCCCCAACTTGTTTTCCAACTTTCTCCGGATTTCCATACAAGTCCAAAAGGTCGTCTTGAATTTGAAATGCTATACCAAGGTGGACACCGAAATCATATAACGCTTTTCGGTTTTCAAGTGACGTTTCTCCAATAATTGCTCCCATTTCCAAAGCACAGCCAAGCAGAACAGAAGTTTTTAATCGAATCATTTCAATGTACTCTTCACTGGAAACATCGTTTCGCGTTTCAAAGTCCATATCCATTTGCTGTCCCTCACAAACTTCAATCGCTGTTTTGTTAAATAGCCTCAAAAGTTCTGGGATTAAATGCGGGGGATTTTTACAAATTTCTTCGTATGCTTTTACAAATAATACATCGCCTGATAAAATGGCAATGTTGGTATTCCATTTCTCATGAACAGTTTGCTTAGCTCGTCTCAGTGGAGCATCATCCATGATGTCATCGTGTATCAGGGAGAAATTGTGAAATAACTCAACCGCCAGTGCAGCGGAGATGCTTTCCTCGACTGATTTATGAAACAACTTCGCAGACATCAGCGTTAACATTGGCCTCATGCGTTTTCCACCTAAGGTCATAAAATACCTCAATGGATCATATAAATTCAATGGGGTAGAGGGAAAATAAAAAGAAGCGATTTCTTCTTCGATTCGTTTGCCATATGTTTCGAGTGTATTCATTTTTATTTTATCAATTGGAGCAAATAAGAACCATATCCACTTTTAACAAGTGGTTCTGCGATTTGTTTTAATTGATCTTTGCTAACAAATCCATTTCGATAAGCCACTTCTTCAATACATCCTATTTTCAGTCCTTGTCGTTCCTCAATTACTTGAACAAATTGTCCTGCCTGCATTAAGGATGCAAATGTCCCGGTGTCTAACCAAGCCGTACCACGATCTAAAACTGCCACTTTCAACTTTCCTTGTCGGAGGTATTCTGCATTGACGTCGGTAATTTCATATTCCCCACGTGGAGAGGGTTTCAACTTTTCCGCAATTTCAACAACACTGTTGTCGTAAAAATACAAACCTGGGACAGCGTAATTCGATTTAGGTGTTATTGGTTTTTCCTCGATGGAAACGGCGTTCATTTGATGATCAAATTCAACGACTCCATAGCGTTCGGGATCACTTACGTGATAAGCATAAACAACACCACCTTCTGGATTATTGTTTTCTTTCAAAAGTGTATCCATTCCAACGCCATAAAAAATATTGTCCCCTAGAATCAGTGCTACTTTATCATCACCGATAAATGACTTTCCGATAACAAATGCTTGTGCTAGTCCATTTGGCACTTCTTGAACAGCATAGGAGAATTGACAACCTAGATTTTGTCCGTCACCCAATAATTTCTCAAAATGAGGAAGGTCATGTGGAGTGGAGATGATTAAAATTTCTTTAATACCCGCACTCATAAGAATCGAAAGTGGGTAGTAAATCATGGGTTTGTCGTAAACAGGCATTAATTGCTTGCTGACAGCCAATGTTAGTGGGTGGAGTCTTGTTCCGGATCCTCCTGCTAAGATAATTCCTTTCATAGGTTTGCGTTTAATTTTTTACAGCCAGCGGAATAAATCGTCAAACATACGTTTACCCCAAGGCATGTTACCATAATCTTTTTCAATTTTGATGCGAAGCTCGTTTAATGTGAAGAGTTTATTTTTACCAACTTCAATCAACATTTCTTCTTTCGTTGGCTTCATTTCCTCCACTTTTTTAGCGAAGTAAATGATTCCGCCATCCTCTGTAGCTAATCCTAGAATCGTTCCTGGAAGACCACAGAATCCTTCCGGACCAACGGAAGGAACCAAAGCTGTTGTATACCAAGCGTAAATACGTGTGCTATCATTTTTTTGGTAAACAGCTTTGCGGCATTCGTATCCGCAAATACTTCTTTTGCTATCTGTAATTTGCCAGCTTCTTGTTGGTAAACTATCTTGAACATAGATGTTTTGTCCCATGAGTCCAAGCACAGTCAATTGTTTCCCTGATTTCAGGTTTTGACCATAACTATTTTTAGTCGTCATCCAGGCCATATCGTCAACGCGATCTGAGGGAACTGCTTTGAAAACCGAGGAACTGTCTGTAAAATATAAGGTAAATAATTCCGTTCGGATTTTATTTTCTTCTGTGACCATTCTTTTCATTCGTTGGTCAGTGAATCTTTTCTCTAGGTTTGTTCTTCGTTCGAACGTTATTTTCCCTGAAGAAATGTATTGACTGTTCGCGTTGAATCCAAGGCAAAGAATCAATACGAGTATGTTAATGCCAGCCTTTAAAATCATCTTCTTTTGTTTTATTGTTGTTGAATTTGTATGTTAATTTCACCAAGAAATAGCGAGAAATAATTTGAGTGTAATTATCCGTAATGACATTGCCATTGATTTGACGCTGTAGGTTCAGGTTTTGATTTAAGATATCATTTGCAGCGAGGGAAAGAATGATGTTTTCCGTAGGTAAAAAGGCTTTGCTTACTTCAAAATTGATAATGAAGATATTTCGATTGAAGGCTGCAGCTCTACCTGTATTGATGGTGTATGTGGCATCAGATTTTATTTGAATGTGATGCGGTAATCTCCATTCACCATCGATGTAATACTTCTGTGTTGCGTATGGTTGATTAGAAATACTGGACAAGGAACTGACAGGATTGTTGTACGTGTAAGAATTTCCAATCGTGATGTTCAATGAATCTAGTTTCAGTTCGATGTCTAATCCTCCTGTAACAGCTGTTGTTTTCGTTACGTTCTCTTGACCATTGATGAAGTTGGTGTATTTGTTGTAGGATCCATTTACATTTGGAGCCAAGTCAATTTTACGGTCGAAGATTGGGAATCCACCTCCGGCAAATACATTTGCAAAGATGTTACCATCTACGTTTTTTGTTTGAGCGACAGTTCGTCCATATTGGTCATACGTTGTAGATGTGGCAAATGCATTGTTTGTTAAGCTAGCATTCCCACCTGACCAGAAATAACGACCTGATAAGGCTTGCCAAACATTGGCATTCAAACGCAAATTGTGCACATAATTTGGTTTCAAGTCAGGATTACCAATTTGTATTCTGTTTGGATTGGTATTATCTTGAACCGGTTGTAAATCATTGATGGCAGCAGGCGATGAAGCCGTTGAATAATTCAAGGAAATGCGTTTACTCATACTCGGTTTAAACTGGTAAGAGAATTTCGGTAGGAAATTATTGATGTTTTGATTGGTGATAACTGAAGTGATCAAGTTTGTACTTTGTACTTCGATGTTTCTAAAACCGATTCCACCTGTAACGGTATGTTGACGGTGTTCGAAAATCAACATTCCTGTCCCACGTTGTTGAAGGCGCGTATTGTCAAATTGATTGGTGTATAAACCCACTGCTTGAGCGTATATCCCATTAGCATCCTTTTCAAACGTTTGCTTGTTTTGATTCGATTTTCCCGATTCTAAATAATATTCTAATTGGAATTTCCATTTTTTCGCAAATGGTTCCGTGTAAGTAAGAATACCGTAGTTGGTTGTATTGCCATTATCGTTGATTTTACTTTGGTCGATGGTATCAGATAAGGCACCGTTTTTCAAGGTATACAAACTACCATCTGATTGATTGGAACTCATACTGAGAATATATTTCAATTCTAATTCACGGTTCACTTTTTTGAATTTTCTTCGAATCAGCGCCTCTGAATTACTGCTCATTCCTTTGGAACTATTTATGTTACGAATACCAGTTCCTAAATAAGAAACGAGTGAATCTGTTAAGAAGTTATTTTGACTGAAATTATCAGTTTCACCCATATCCATATGCAAGTTCGGGCGAACTTCTAAATAGGTAAGTGAATCTAAATTTACGGAATAGGTTAAGTTAAAGCGGTGTGACAGGTTTTTAGAAACATTAGCCGAAGAATCTCTCGTGAAATAAGAGCTGTCTTGTTGTAAAAAGTATTGAGATTGGCTACTTGTTATAGCATTTAATCGATTCTCAATGTATGAATAGTTAAATCCGATTTTCCCAGTTTTCCCAATTTTATCTGAATAGTAGATACCTGTTTTCAATGTTTGAGGAATTCCGGAGGAGTTGTTGCGGCTCGACTGGTCCCACATCGTCATTCCGCTACTGTTTCGTTCGTTATCTAGTCCGAATTTATTCATGTCGCCAAAGCCAAAGTTTGATTTTGGTGTATTGGAGGTCAACATAAATACGGAAATCTTTTGTTTTTTATTGAAATTATTCAAGAGAATTTCCGATTCATAGAATGGATTGTCGCGAACGAATCCAAAGTCTGTTGCACCTGAAATTTTCCCAAAATATCCTTTCTTGGCACTATCTTTTAGTTTCAGATCGAGTACTTGTATCTTGTCATCTTCACCGACAGCAGCGTCCTCGTTTTTCTTTTCGTAGACTTGTACAGATTCAACTCCCTTCGCGCCTAAGTTACGTGTCGCGATGGTAGGGTCGGAGCCAAAGAATTCGTCTCCATCTACCAAAACTTTACTAATTTCTTTTCCTTGTGAGGTAATGCTACCATCATCAGCGACCTTAATTCCAGGTAGTTTCTTTAATAAATCTTCTACGACGGCATTTTGTCCTACGTTAAATGAATCGGCAACATAGACCAAGGTATCTCCTTTAAAGTAAATCGCATTTCTGTTGGTTAGAACGGTCACCTCGCGAACATTTTGTGTTTTCTGCAACAATTGGATGCGCGGAACTTTGATGTCGTAATTATCCTGGCTACCAATGATGTAAAACGTTCGTGTTTCTAATTTTGGATGCTCAATAATTAACTGAAAGGTATCAATCGGAAAGCCAGTTAAGGTGAATTCTCCCAGCTGATTGGTCCGTGTGAAACTCAACAAAACCGAATCCTTCAGCCGTAATGCCATAACGGAAACGTTTTTAATCGGAACGACGTTGGATGTATCGTAGATGACCCCGCTTAATTTCATTTGTTGGGACCATGCGGACTGGAATCCGGATAAGATCATGAAACTAAGAACGATTAGGCACTTTATTGTTTTATTCGATGTGGTATTTTTTTTTGTCAAAACAGTCATAATTAGTTGTGTTGTACATACGATTGAAAAGGAAAAAAGTTCACTATGGAGCTGTTGACGCAAAAGTTAGGTCCACCAACGCTTGAAAAGTAAATCCATCCGGTTCCGTAATGGGTGAAAACTGAACGTCCAAAAGTTTGTTTTTTTGTTGCTTTTCCGCTCTCAATAATTGTTTTAAAATTGGACTTTCCACATTGAACGCAATGGTGCTGGTTTGTTTTTCTGTTCCTAGAACGATGAATTTCCTTCCAAAGGCTTCATCAAATCCACGAAAGCGTGTTTCAAAATCACCGGTACGTTTGATAATGGCTAAGGAAGTTTGATGATTCAGTGCTCGTTTATCTGTCTTTTTCAATGTAGCAAGATCTAATTCTTCGGAAGCAGCGTAACGACTGAATGTCGCAATAACAGCGCCAGTTAAACTATAGTAGCTTCGTTCCTCGGAGAAATAAGGCTTTTTTAATTCGTAATGATAAACGATTTGACGACTCATGGTTTTGAGTCCATTTAAGAAATAAAAAATGCGTTCAACTTTTTTGCCGGATGCTTTGTTTTCAATTTGCTGCAGCTTCAATACTTCCATGTTCTGATCAATCCATGCAAATGCCTCCGTAGTAGTTCCATCGGAGTCCGTATAAAAAAGGCTTTGAATCTTTGAAAGCGTTTTGTTGTCGTTGATTTTTTGCGCGTATTTTTCGAAAACTTCCAGGTTTTTATTTTCTTGGGTGAAAGCAATTCGTTTTTTTGAAGAAGGTTTTTCAATGGACTTTCCTGCTTGATTTGTACAAGAAAAGAGGTAAAATATCGATAGGCTTAGCAGAAAATGGAGCGAAAAGGAGATTTTCATTTGGCAGTAAAAATAATAGCAGTGTGAAATTAAGCAATCATCTTCAATTTGTCGTACCGGTATGTAAAATCTTTATGTATCGGATATAGTTTCGTAATTTTGTTCCATGTCAAAAATAGTAGCAATTGATTTTGGATTAAAGCGAACAGGTCTAGCGATTACTGATCAAAATGCCATCATTGCCAGTCCATTGACGACTGTCGATTCGAGCACTTTAATGGATTTTTTACTTCAACTGACAAGCAAGGAATCCATTTCCACCATGGTTCTTGGTTTTCCAACTAGGTTAGATGGATCGGATACGCATATTACGGAAAATGTGCGTTTGTTAAAGGATGTCTTAACGAAACAATTTCCTCAGTGTAGCATTGTTTTGCAAGACGAGCGTTTCAGTTCCTCGCGCGCTATGGAAACGATTCATCTCGTTGGAAAGAAAAAACAAATGAAGCAAAAATCACTTGTCGACAAACTTGCTGCTACCTTGATTTTACAAGATTACCTCTCTCAACAATCATTTAAATAAGGAATTCACTAATTTTGCCACATGATTTTACCCATTGTCGCTTACGGAGACCCAGTTCTAAAAAAAGAAGCTGAGGAAATTGATGAAAAATACCCAGATTTATCAAAATTGATTTCGGATATGTTTGATACGATGTATCATGCAAAGGGTGTTGGACTCGCTGCACCCCAAATTGGCAAAAGCATCCGTTTGTTTATTGTGGATGGAAGTCCATTCGCCGATGAAGAAGACGATGAACCAGATCCAAGAGCGGAAGGTATTTCGGATTTTAAAAAGGTTTTTATCAATCCAATTATTGAAGAGGAATCCGGAGAGAAGTGGTCCTTTCAAGAAGGATGCTTATCCATTCCTAAAATTCGTGAAAACGTATTTCGTCAAGAAAAAGTCCTCATTACCTATTTCGATGAAAATTGGGTATTTCATGAAGAAACATTTGACGGATATGCAGCTCGCATCATTCAACATGAATACGATCACATTGAAGGAATCTTATTTACGGACTATCTTACACCGTTGAAAAAGAAAATGTTAACGAAACGACTACAAAATATTACTTCAGGGAGAATCGACGTCGATTACAAAATGTCCTTTCCTGGCGGTAAAAAACCAAAAATGATATGAGATCAATTTACACCTTATGCATCGTTTTGAGTACTGCCCTTTTTGTTGAATCATGTGGCGGACCAGCAAAAACGGATAAAAAGACGGAATTGAAAACCAGTATTAAGCAGATGGAAGATTCCATCATGGCCATTCAAAAAGATCCAATTCAAGCAGCGAAAATGCCAAGTTTGACGAATATTGAACTCATCAATCGTTTGTTGGCTTACTATCAGGCTTATCCGAAGGATTCTTTTTCCGCAGATTGTTTATTTAAAGTTCACATCAAATACAGCGATTTGCAGGCGTATGAGAATTCTGTAGCCTATGGCGACACCTTGTTGCAATTGTTTCCCAATTATGCCAATAAGGACTTTTTATTGGAAAGTTTAGCCAGTACGTATGATGTACTCATTGAGCCGCGCGATTCCGAAAAAGTGAAGTTTTACTATGAGCTTTTATTGAAGGAGAAAATCAAAGCAACGAAACGCAAGGACATAGAAAACCGACTCAAGCATATTGACATGGACTTTTTTGAGTACAGTCAATTTCAAATGGGAGCGAAATAATTAGAGTCCTAAGTCGTTAAAGAATTCTGGATACGACTTTGCCACGCAAGAGGCGTCTGTAAGTTGAATGTAATTTCTCGCGATACACGAAGCGATCGTTGCAGCCATGGCGATACGGTGATCATTGTGCGTATTGATTTCGCCACCTTCTACCATACCGGTTCCATGAATATAAATTGCATTTTCGACAAGTTGAAAAGCGATTCTAAATTTCTCTAGTACCTCGCACATCACCGCTAAGCGATCCGATTCCTTGTTCTTCAGACGATCGACACCGATAATTTTAGAGCTGCCTTTTGCCGCGCAGGCCAATACAACCAAAATGGGGAAAAGATCAGGACAGTCTGTAATGTTTGTTTCGAACGAAGTTTTCGTTTTAGATTGGTGCACGTAAAGCACATCGTTTTCCAAGCGAATGGTTGCGCCGAAATCTCCGATCGCTTGAAGAATTTGTCGGTCTGCTTGTAAGGTCTGCGGATTTAATCCATGTAATTCGATCTTGCCGGAAATAGCTGCGCCAACTAATAGATT
>JBEDCT010000251.1:0-2864 GCA_041176665.1 Bacteroidota bacterium
GAATGACCACGTTGAAATCGAAATCCCCACTTGGAGTAATGTAACCAATAGAACCTGAGTAGATTCCTCGGTTAAAGTCCTCCGTTTCATCGATGATTTTCATCGCTTCAACCTTCGGCGCACCGGTCATGCTTCCCATGGGAAAACTAGCATTGAGAATATCCAAAAAAGTCACTTCTTTTTCTACTTCACATTCGATCGTAGAAATCATTTGATGTACCGTTTCAAAGGTGTGAATGCCACATAACTCGCTGACGTGAACACTTCCTTTCTTAGCGACACGCGATAAATCATTGCGAACGAGATCCACAATCATGATGTTCTCTGAGCGTTCTTTAGGGTCGTTTTGTAAGTGCTGTTTCAGTACGTCGTCTGCTTGATCATCGATACCCCTAGGCGCTGTTCCTTTGATGGGCTGCGACAACAAACGATCGCCCGTTTTTTTCATGTACCGCTCCGGACTCCCGCAAAAAATCGCGTGATTGTCTGTTTGTAGAAAGGTGGAAAAAGGAGCTTTCGTAATGTGATTCAGCTTAAAATACGTTTCCAATGGGAAATCCAATTCAACATTTTCTGCATAAAACTCTTGACAGTAGTTCACTTCGTAGATGTCACCTCGTTGAATATAGGACTTTAATTTTTCCACTTGTTCAATGTAACGTTCCTTGGAGGTTCTTGCTTCAAATCGATATGGAAAGGAGTGGAAGTTATGATCGATTTCCTCTTCCATGAAATAATCAAGGAACTGAAAGGATTCTTCGTCCTGATCACCTTGTAAATACTCGAATTTTTCTTTTTCCAGTTTGATGACAAATTTCGGAACCCAAAAATGTGCCAAAGGATAGGCCAATTGATCGCGATGTTGCGAACTTAATTGTTCAAAGGAATTCTTTAGGTCGTAAGACAAGGATCCAAATAAATAGGACCCCTTATTTTGGTCGATGTAATGTTGTAATTGATCAAGTGCTTGTCCTTCGTTTAACATAAATTCATTCTGAATGCCAAAGGATAAGATTCCTGTGCCATCATTGCTATTTAAAAAACAAATGTTTTTCCACTTTTTCATGCGACAAAATTACAAGGAAATGTGCTTCTTTAAACTTAAACACAAGAATCTTCAAACACTTTCGTTATTAAGTTGTTACTTTTGCATGGAATTCTAGTAACAGAATCAAAATGAACACGTCCAATTAGTAAAATCCCTTCGTGGAATATGAAATTAGTACTCTCCTTTCTTATTGTCTCCATCTCATTTATCTCCTTCTCGCAATCCAAAGTGACCTTAAGTGGTTACCTTACAGATTCCAATGATGGAGAGGCGATGTCCGATGTTAAAGTATACATCCCCGCTCTGAAATTAGGAGCGATGTCCAACGCCTATGGATTTTATTCCTTAACGGTTGTTCCTGGAAAATATGCGGTGGAATATCGTTCTGTATCCTACGGTTCTGAAGTTCGTGAGATTGATTTGACAAAAAGCACCGTACTCTCTATCGAACTAGGTACCAAAGTAAGCGATTCGAAGGAAGTAGTCGTGAACATGAAGAAAACGGAAAATGTGACCTCGACAAAAATGGGTCAAATTGAATTGCAAATGGACCTAATAAAAACACTTCCAGCGTTTATGGGGGAAGTGGATGTGATTAAAACCATACAGTTACTACCGGGTGTTTCTTCGGTTTCTGAGGGTGGACAAGGATTTTATGTTCGTGGTGGTGGTCCAGATCAGAATTTAGTTTTGCTGGATGAAGGAGTCGTCTACAACGCTGCTCACTTGTTTGGATTCTTTTCCGTTTTTAACGCGGATGCTGTGAAATCAGTAAACCTCATCAAAGGAGGAATGCCGGCAAATTTTGGTGGAAGAATGTCCTCCGTTCTGGAAGTCAACATGAACGAAGGAAATATGAAGAAATTAAAAGTTACCGGTGGAATCGGTGCAATTTCTTCACGTTTGACCTTGGAAGGACCCATTAAAAAGGATAAAGGATCATTTATCGTTTCTGCTCGTCGAACGTACATTGACGTGATTATGAAAGCAGCGATTTCGGATACTTCACCTTTTGCGGGATCATCCTATTTCTTCTATGACTTCAATGCAAAGTTAAATTATAAATTGTCTGCGAAAGACCGCATTTACTTAAGCGGATACTACGGAAAAGATGTCTTCAATTTCTCTGATAAAAAAGGAGGATTTGGTGCAAACATGCCGTGGGGAAATGGGATTGCAGCGTTTAGATGGAATCACTTGTTTAGCGATAAGTTGTTCATGAATGTCACGACCACTTTTTCAGACTACATGTTTAAATTTGGTTCTTCGCAGGATGAATTTCGTTTCGAACTGGCTTCTGGAATCCGCGATGTCGGAGCGAAAGTTGATTTTTCATACTTTCCCAATCCAATCCACCGAATTAAGTGGGGAGCAGATTACAAATTCCATACGTTTACACCGACGAGTGTGACTGCTCAGAATGACACGACCGTATTTGATACGGGTGCCGCACAAAAATTATTTTCGCATGAAACAGCAGCGTACATATTAGATGAGTTTGATTTAAACGATCAAATTCGTTTGAATGTCGGACTTCGTTATAGTGCGTTTGCACATGTCGGACCTTTTACGCGCTACATCAAAGGAGATGGAATCAGTACTCAAGACACAACAATTCAATACCAAAAAGGTGATTTAATCAAGTTCTACCACGGATTAGAACCGCGTGTTTCCATGCGTTGGTTGTTGCCCGACAATAGTTCTATTAAAGCAGGATATGCATACAACTATCAATACGTCCATTTAACATCATTGAGCGCCGTTTCTCTTCCAACGGATATTTGGTTTCCAACAACAGATATTGCGAAACCAGAGA
>JBEDCT010000252.1:0-3555 GCA_041176665.1 Bacteroidota bacterium
GAGCCCTACCGAAAAGTGGTATTAGGGTCTGCTTGGCCGACATTTAGCGTGAATTATGAACGAGGAATTCCAAAGTTATTCGGAAGCGATGTCGATCATGAGTATTTACAGGTTGATGCCACGCAATCATTCAAAATTTCCACCTTGGGAACCATGAATTACCGTCTCTCTGTCGGGAAATTTCTCAGTGCAAGACAATTGTACGATCCTGATTACAAATACCAGCGTAGAAGCGATCCCATTTGGTTCTCTAATCCGCTTTACTCTTTTCAAGGACTCGACACAACCTTACCAACCATTGATTATGTATTCCAAGCACACGTTGTACACCACGACAATGGTGCCATCCTGAATAAAATTCCTTATTTCAAGAAAACGCGTATCGGATTAGTTGCTGGAGCTGGAGCAATGTATGTCAAAGAATACGATTGGCAGCATTACGAGGTACTTGGTGGACTTGAGCGCAACTTCAAGATGTCTAGAAGAAGATTAAGAGTTGGTATCTATGGCGTTATTTCCGATGGAAATCAGATAAAACCAACAGTTGACTGGAAAATTTCTTTTGCCATTCTCGATGACCGAAACATGAAATGGAATTTTTAAACCTCGGAGACCTAGGATTCATTTTTCTTCGGAAAGTATGCTTTTTGTCTAATTAAAATCAAAATGACGCCAGTCGAGATGCTCGCGTCCGCAATGTTCCAAATCGCTGGAAACACTTGCTCTCCGCCTACTCCAGGTACCCATTTCGGCCAATTTACATTGAACTGAAACATGTCCACAACACTTCCTAACATAAATCCTTGATGGCGCAGTTCCACCGGATAATTGAATCCGTAATCTGTGCAAACACCTTTTATTCCTGATCCTGGAAGTTGATTAAACGAGTCACACGGATTCAAAGTGAAAAAATAGTCGTAAAACATGGAGTCGATCAGATTTCCTGTCGCACCGGCAAGAATTAATCCAAAAACGAGCAAAAATTCTAATGTCGCACCCTTTTTCGCTTGCTTCACCAAATAATAGACAATAAAACCAATGGCAATCAAGCGAAAAATACTCAAGGCAAGTTTATGCCAGATACCGGAACCAAAGGTTGTTCCAAAAGCCATTCCTGGATTTTCAATGTAATGCAAAACAAACCAATCTCCCAATAACGCACGCGTTTGACCAGGTTCGAAACTTGTTTTTGTGTAGATTTTCATGAATTGATCGACGATCAACAGAACAGCCACCAATAAGAAAACGTAGAGCAGTTTTTTACGCACTATTTTTGAGCGTTTTTTGCGTCAATGCTCATGGTTGCATGCGGAACTAAGCGAAGTCTTTCTTTCGGAATCAATGTTCCCTTTACACGACAAATGCCATAGGTTTTGTTTTCGATGCGAACCAATGCAGCTTGTAAACTTTGAATGAATTTCTCTTGACGTGCAGCCAATTGAGCGACTTCCTCTCTCGAAAGTGTTTCAGAACCATCTTCCATCATATTGAATGTTCTAGCCGTGTCGTCTGTTCCATGATCATCGTTGTGCGACAAGGAACCGACTAATAGAGAATAATCAATTTGTGCTTCTTTTAATTTATTTAGAATCAATTCTTTGAACTCTTGGAGCTCAGCATCTGAAAACTTATTTCTTTCTTTAGTCATACGGGTACTTTCAAAGTTTATCCTCATTTGAGAACGAAGGCAAATATATCATTTTTAGTGAAAATCAAAAACCAAAAAAGAATTAATTTATCGTTAATTGAGTCATTGTGAACAATTCCGTCGAGTTATTCACAATAGTATAATGTGCCCGTAAGAAAAAAGTACCTTCGTTATATGATTCGACTGTTTCTAGATAACCGAACTGCGGTTTTGTTACTTTTGCCTTTGCTCATTGCACTTTATGTCCTTTGTAGCATTCTTGGGGTGGAACAAGTCGCGTCAAATAGAGTCGATGGACTCTTCTTCAGTCAAACTGCTACCAATGATTTTTGGACTTATTTCAGTCAAGCATTTCTCATTCTAGTTAACGCCGTTTTTCTAAACACCGTGTTTAACAACCATGAATTCCTTGATAAAAACACCTACATCATCAGCTTGATTTACGTTGTACTCACTCCAATGTTTGTGCCGTTAAATCAGTTCAGTCCTGTTTTACTTGCACACTTTTTTGTTATCGCAACACTCGGTGTATTGTTCTACTTAAAACAAAATACCGATGGGAAAATGACGGTTTTTAATGCCGGAATCCTGTTTAGCATTGCTGTAACATTACTTCCGTACTTAACACTTCTCATCCCCATTGTATTAATGATGATTGTCATTATTCGTCCATTTAACTGGAGAGAACTTTTTATATGCCTAGCAGGAATCAGCGTGCCACTCATCTATTATTTCAGTTACTTATTTCTTACAAACGAATTAGTATTCACCTGGACGGGGCCTGTTTGGCAACTTCATGATTATCATGCAGCTTTGAATCATTACCCTATTGCCGCCCTTTTCCTTGTTCTCATGTTCATCAGCTTACTTAGCTTAAGTGCACGCTTATTGAAATCCTCTCTGCGACTAAAAAAACAAATCCAAATGCTTGGTTTGATTTTCACAGCATTGTTCCTTTTGGGATGTATCGACTTTTATTTTTCGGGATCACTACTCTATTTTTCCCTTGCGATTATTCCTCTTACCTATTTTCTAACCTATGCCTTTTTAAGTAAACGATCAGGCATTCTTGCAAATATCTTTTTCTATACCGCACTTCTCTACTCTTTTGTGAAATTTTTCCTCGACTTTACACAGGATTGAGCGGTTTAAATGATTAATTTTGAACGATAATTTAAGATAAAATGAAATTTGGAGTTGTAACGTTTCCAGGATCAAATTGTGATCAAGACATGATTTATGTTTTGAATGACTTACTTGGTCAACATGTTGAGCAATTGTGGCATAAAGATACCGACCTAAAAAAGGTTGATATGGTGATTATTCCAGGAGGATTCTCCTACGGTGATTACCTACGATCAGGAGCTATCGCGAAATTCTCACCCATCATGTCCGAAGTCATTCAACATGCAAACCGAGGTGGTTATGTCATGGGGATTTGTAATGGATTTCAAATTCTAACAGAAGCAGGATTATTAGAAGGCGCGTTGCTTCACAACAATACACAGAAATTCATTTGTAAAAATGTATTCTTGAAGCCTGCGAGTACGAGTGCGGCTCCAAGTATGGACCTCAACCAGAATCAGGCCTATAAAATCCCAATCGCTCACGGTGAAGGAAGATTCTTCGCGAGTGATGATACACTTAAATCTATTCAAGATAACGACCAAGTTCTGTTTCATTACTGCGATGAAAAAGCTTCCATCACAGATGAAGCAAATCCAAATGGATCAGTACATTCAATTGCCGGTATTACAAATAAAAACAAAAATGTTTTTGGTATGATGCCGCATCCTGAGAGAGCAGCCGACCAACACCTTGGCAACAAGGACGGACTTGCGCTTTTTGAATCGATTTTAAATCACTGTTCATGAAGGTTCTCTTATTAGGGTCAGGTGGTAGAGAAC
>JBEDCT010000253.1:0-16662 GCA_041176665.1 Bacteroidota bacterium
TTAAACTATTTGTTGCATAATAACCTTCGGCAATCATATTCATTTCCAACTGTGCGGATTTTACAGAATATCCCTTTCCAATCATGAATCCAAATGTGCGGTTTCGGGAGAAATTGGAATAGGCTGTAACGAGTAAGTCACCAAGATATGCACTGGATTTTGTGTCGCGATGCACAGGACTCACCACATCGATGAATCGTTCGATTTCTTGAATGGCATTTGAAATTAATACGGCCTGAAAATTGTCGCCATATCCAATTCCATGACAAATTCCGGCTGCAAGTGCATAAACGTTTTTTAAAACGGCGGAAATTTCCGTTCCGAACAGGTCATCAGAAAGTGTCGTTTTAATGTAGCGACAGGCAAGCGCATTGGCCATGTGCTCGGCTATAGATTGATCACTGCAGGCAATGGTTAAATAAGATAATCGTTCAAGCGCAACTTCCTCTGCGTGACAAGGTCCACAAATAATCCCAATCTGCTCATAGGGTGTGCCCAAGGTTTTATGAATAAAACGCGCTGGAATTGCGTTGAATTCTGGAATGATCCCTTTTACAGCAGAAAACACGGTTTTCCCTTCGAATAAATCAGATGGAATGGACGCAAATGTTTCGGTTAAAAATGCCGATGGCGTTGCAATAATCACTACATCGGCCGTTTCAATTACCTGGGTTAAATCTGTAGAAATTTCGAGTTTGGATAAATCGAGTTCAACAGATTGCAAGTATTTTGGATTGTGTTTAAAATGAAGAACGTGAGAAACGGATTCTTCGCTTCGCATCCACCAATTTACTTTTTCTTGGGTGTTGCAGAGTAACTTCACAATGGCAGTTGCCCAACTTCCCCCACCAATAACGGCAATTCTTTTAGCTGTATTCATTGCTGCAAAAATAGAAAAGATTGATGGAATAGATAGATTTCGAACAAACTAGTTCAAATTGATGATGTCACCTGCTTGTAAAGCTTCTGAAAAAGCATCACGCATCTTTTCCATTTTTAAACGCGACTGCGGGTTACCTTCAATGGCTTGACTTTTTAACTTGTAATAAGTATCAAGGGATTTTCCAAACAAGTTTTGCTCTAGCTCACCTTTTATTTTCATGATTTTCGAGTTCAGGCTTAATAAATAGGATTCGATCTCACCAAGTCGAATCAATTCTTTTTGATCCAATTGGTCCTTTTTCAATAAAGAGTGGTATTTAGGTAATAATTCATGCAACAATTCAATGAATCGCTCCAATTCCTTATCTAATGCCCCTTGTTGTTCTTGAAAGTCCTCCATATGCCATCGCTATTACCATAAAAGTAAACATTATTGTTATCCACAAAACATTTTTTTATTTTCATTTTTCTTTGATGGTTTCACATTAATTTTGACAAAAAAAACAAGATGAAAACAAACCACGAAATAGACTTTTATATCCACGGAGAAGAAATGCAGTATGTCGAAATTGAACTCGATCCGCAGGAAACCGCAATTGCAGAGGCTGGAGCATTTATGTACATGGATGATGGAATTCAAATGGAAACGATATTCGGGGATGGTTCTGCTCAACAAACTGGATTCATGGGGAAATTGTTCAACGCAGGAAAACGACTTTTAACTGGTGAAAGTTTGTTCATGACCGCATTTACCCATCAAGGGTATGGAAAGGCAAAAGTGGCTTTCGCCTCGCCCTATCCTGGAAAGATTATTCCTTTGGATTTATCCGCCTACCACGGTAAAATCATTTGTCAGAAGGACGCGTTTTTGTGTGCAGCAAAAGGTGTGGCAATTGGCATTGAATTTCAAAAGAAATTAGGGACGGGTTTGTTTGGTGGTGAAGGATTTATCATGCAAAAGTTGGAGGGTGATGGAATGGCTTTTTGTCATGCCGGTGGACACGTAATGAAACGTACGTTAAAACCTGGAGAAGTGCTACGTGTGGACACAGGATGCATCGTTGCCTACACCCAAGGAGTTGATTACGACATTCAATTTATCGGTGGAGTGAAAAACACCTTGTTCGGAGGCGAAGGCATGTTCTTTGCCACGTTAACGGGTCCGGGGGAAGTATGGTTGCAGACCTTGCCTATTTCTAGACTTGCCTCACGTATTTTAGCGTATGGGGTTGGTCCACGTAAAGAGGAGGGAAGTATTCTTGGTGGACTCGGTAATTTATTGGATGGTGATGGCGCTTAATTAGCCGTTTAGCTCAATGCTATCATCGTTAATTGTGATTTTCTTCCAACGGTACAATTTTCCAATGGCTTGCTTGAAGGTCTTTTTACTCATGCCTAATTGCTCACGGATTTCTTCGGGAGAGGAACGATCACTCAGCGGCAGGACCTTCACTTTCGTCAATTCATCCAAGATAAATTGAGATGCTTCGTCGTACTTTTCAAAGGTAATCGGCTCTAAACGTATGTCTAGTTTCCCATCTGGACGTACGACACTGACATACCCTTTCATGTCTTGTCCACGTTCGAGGATTTTTGTTTGTTGATTTTTGAAAATCAATCCTTCGTAACGGTTATTAACGATGACATTGCGTCCCAGTTTTCCTTCCTCGCAAATCAATAAATCAACGGCTTGTCCAACCATCTCTTGGTCTTCGCACAAATCTAGCACTTTGCGTACTTTCATACTACCAAAGAGGCGATCCGTTTCAAAATCGTAGCGCAAGGTAAATAAGTATTTTTCTTCTTGCTCCAAACGATGTATTTGTTCGCTAAAAGGAACAAGTAAATCTTTGTCCAATCCCCAATCTACAAATGCGCCATAAGGATTCACGTGAATAACTTCTAAGTATCGACACTCACCTAAAAGAATAAATGGTACTTCGGTTGTACAGACGATTCGGTTCTCAGAATCTTTCATTACAAAGACATCTACCACACTTCCCTCCTCGTGTTCTGGAAGGATGTATTTATTGGGCAACAATACTTCGTTGTCTTGTAAATCGATAAGGTACGCACCCGGAGGGGCGAAACGTTTTATTGTCAGTTGATTGATTCTTCCTAGTTGCATCAGTTCGTGGTAATTTTTTTATTTTTTTTACCGCGCCCTAGCGGCATCATCTCAGGGTTCTTGTGCCTTTTTCCAAAGAAACGCACTTTCGGAAAGCGAAAATCTTCTGTTATTATTTGGTCCTCTGGGGTGTTTTCTGTTCGGGCAACATGCGTTCCGTTGTTTTCCACACCTTCGTCTTTTGGACTAATCCAATCGGCATTCAGTTTGTTTTTTTCGACTTTCCCGGTTTTTGCATTCAAAGCGTAAAAAGATTTCTCACTGTTTTTATCATCCGGATTCGTCATAATGACATCTTCCTGTAACACCCAATTTTCCGCGTCGTAGTCGTACCGATAGGAATCATAGCTCATATCAGGTATGTAATAAGAGTAAACACCTTCCAAAACAGGAGACTCTGGAGACAAATGATCGAATACAATTCGGCTGTTTTTTACATCAAAACGCATGCTCATATTCGAAAGATTCGAATATTCATAAACCACTCGTTTCAAGGTAGTTCTGTTTGCTTTAAAAACCGGACTCCCGAATTTTGGTGTATTTCCAGAAAACGTAAGGACATCCATTAATTTAAAGTTACTTCCAGTTGTTCCTCCGTCCCAACCGAGAAGTAGGTATTCTGTTTTTCCGTGGTGTCCGAATGGAATGATTTTGTAGTACAATGCTCCATACCAATTTTTAGCATCGATAATGCCCTCTGGTTTCGGAGCATACGGATCGAGTTTGTCGATCAACTCACTCACGCTGACCTTTTCTTTACCCTCTTCCTTTTTCATGATAAAGCCACCGTAACTGTAAGAAAAGTCGGTGTATTCAATGTTCCAGTTTATGATGCGAACGAGTTCGTCCTCACTGTCTAAAACAGCAACGGTTTTTAATAAGGTAAATGGATGATCGAAAGCTCCTTCAGATTTTAAAAAGGCTTCCATTTCTTTTTTGAAAACGATGTTCAGACGGTCCATTTCTTCGTCTGTTTTAGCATCACGCAGTTTCAATAAACTTTCGTTTAAACGCTGTTCTTTCTGTAGCAATTCACTTTGAGCGAAAGCCAATAGTCCAAACGAGATAAAAAGAAGAAGGGAAACGAATTTCATACCGAAGTTAGTTAACGTTGAAAACCGTTTATTGTTACGGTTTAGAGGGATTTCAACTTTGAAATCGTTTCTTGCGGGGAAGTTGAATTAAAAACGAAACTTCCAGCAACAAGTGCATCAGCTCCTGCATCTGCAAGTTGCTTCCCTGTTTCTAGGTTAACACCACCATCTATTTCAATGATAAACGATGCATTTTTTCGCGTTCTTAAGTCCACCAATGAGCGCACTTTTTCAACACTGTTTTGAATGAATTTTTGTCCACCAAAACCAGGATTCACAGACATAATCAACACTAAGTCTAAATCTCCAGCAATTTCTTCCAAAACACTCACCGGCGTATGTGGATTCAAGGCCACACCTGCTTTCATTCCCAATTCTTTGATGCGGGATACCGTGCGGTGTAAGTGTCGACAAGCTTCGTAGTGTACCGTTAAAATATCTGTTCCTGATTTCTGAAATTGCTCCAAGAAATCGTCTGGATTTTCAATCATGATATGAACATCCAAGGTCTTTTTTGTGTGCTTGCGAATGGCTTCCAAAACCGGAAATCCAAAGGAAATATTCGGAACAAATACGCCATCCATGACATCGATGTGCAACCAATCTGCTTGAGACTGATCCAGCATCTCTGTGTCGCGTTGAATGTTACCAAAATCACAGGATAAAACAGATGGAGAAACGATCATAACTTTTTTTGACAAAGTTAGGAATTATTTGCCGTTCAAGAGGATTTTCACCAAGCTAGTTTCTCGTGAATACAAGTCGTGATGAAAATAAATTCCTTGTCGATCGGCGACCACCGTTTGGTACTCGACAAAAATCGGCACTGGACTTAAAAGTCGCAAGGGATGGTTCGTTTGTAAGTTTAACAGACTGTCCAAGGAATCTCCTGTGAGCGGATTCGACTTTTTCCCAATACTATCGTATAGTAACATGACTTTCGCCAATTCAACTGGATGCTCGCAGCGCATGCATCCGTGGGAATAACTTCGGTAGGATTGATTGAATAGACTTTTGGCTGGCGTGTCGTGCACGTAAACGCTATATGGATTTGGGAACTCAAACTTGATAATCCCCAAACTATTGTCCGAACCGGGTTGTTGAATCACGGTGTAAGGAAAAGTATTGACCTTGATTTTCTTCCAATTGATTTTATCTGGATTCACTTCCACTTCTTTCGACTTGAAAATCTTCATGCGATTTCTTGCCAAATAGTTTCGATTCGCTTTTAGGGCAGGTAGTATCTCTTTCCGCGCGATCGAGGACGGAACTTTCCAAAACGGATAACAAATAATGCGATTAATCTTTGATTGTAAAGTAGGTGTTTGGTTGCTTACTTTTCCTACAATAATGCGGTGCTGGCTTTTTAAACTATCGTTTGCGAAATAAAAGAGTTCAAAAGAGGGAATGTTGATGCGTATGAATTTGACCAATGTGTCTTTTCGTTGCCTTAAGTGGTCTAAAGCGATGGCGCCACGTAAACTACGTGCCAATGAACTTTCGGAAAGTGCTTTTGCTGTGGCTTCCCCCATTTTTCCATCAGATGTAAGTCCGTTATTTTTTTGAAATTGTCGTAAAGCGTCACGAACGGAAGAACTATCTGCTTGGGATGAAATGTATTTTTTTGAAATCAAAGCTTCTTTCATTCCTGAAAATGCTTTCTCGCTGTTTTCTTTTTCTGTAACCAAGGAGAACGTTTCTGCATCTAAAAAAGCGGTGTCACAAAAATGAAAAAAGTGTTGCGCCATGAAGCGATAATTGGTGTCAGCTGGCCCCTGTGCCAATAGAACACTGTCGAAATCCTGTCTTTTGCTTTGATTCCACAAGCGATTTAGGCCGGAAAAATCCATGTTTTTTGGTCGCAATTTTTGATTTTCGAAATCAATGAATCCATGAGTTAAATCGTATTGAACAAGGGATAAATTTCCCATCAAAAGTATTTCTTGCTCCAACACATGAAGTTTTGGGTCAATGGATAGAAGTCGTGTCGCAGGAATACCAAAACGAATGCAGCGATCGAGTGATTTTTTCAATTGTTCACCACGCTTGCTCAGGACGGAATCAGCACTCAAGACCGGATAGAATTTTCGAGTGGCATAAAATTGACGTAGTCCTTGGTGTAGCGATGAGTCAATGTGCAAGTGTGCAAGATATTCAGGACTTAACATCCGCTGCATTTTCTCTTTTACACTTATTTTCCCATCCACTAAAAAGTTTTTTTTACTTACCTCTACTGTATCATTACAAGAAAATAGGGTTAGTAGAACGAAAATCAAACAGGATACTTTCATGGCTATACGGATTATCATTAACTTCGATAACTAGTTGAAAGGTAAAACAATTCACTGAAATTCACTTATGTTATTAATTATACTTGTTGCAACAATTGCGATTTCACTTTGGGCAGATAAAAATGCAGCGATCAAGGAACGTATGTTGTTTATTCCTTACCGAATTAAACACCAACAAGAGTATCATAGATTTATCACCCACGCATTTATTCATGCCGATTTCCCGCACTTGGCCTTCAACATGATGACCTTTTATTTTATGGGTGAATACCTGTACCTCGAGTGGATGAACCTTTACGGGAATGCAGGCATCGTTTATTTCTGTGTTTTGTATTTTTTCGGAATGATTGCCGCGACGTTTTTTCCTATGGTGAAGCACCAGGACCAACCGAGTTACCGAAGTTTGGGTGCTTCGGGAGCGGTTTCTGCTGTATTATTCGCCGTGATACTTTGGAATCCAACCCTGTCACTTTATTTAATGTTTATTCCCATTCCGATTCCAGCTTATTTGTTTGGACCGCTCTACTTGTTTTTTGAATATTATTCAATGAAAAAGGGGAACACAGGAATCGCTCATGACGCCCACATCGGAGGGGCCATTTTCGGAATTTTATTTGTGCTCATGTTGGATGTGCAAAAAGGAATGCAATTTGTACATTTGTTTTACTAATCCGCTATTGATTCGATATGGCTTTGCTTTACATAAATAACAACGGAACCATTCTTTCTAACGATGCGCCAACCATTCATCCTGGAAATCGTGGGCATTTATACGGAGATGGTGTTTTTGAGAGCATCCGCTTAATCAATGGGAAGCCTTTGAACATGGATAACCATGTGAAACGGATGTTGGATGGAGCGAAAGTCATCAAGATGCGAACACCGTCGTATTTCACCACAGAATTTTTCGAAGCAAAAGTCCTTGAACTTTGTCAACGATCAGGAATTTTAGAAGGCGGACGCTGTCGACTTTCATTGGATCGTGCTTCCGGAGGCGCCTATTTACCTGAATCAAACGAATGTACCTTTTACATTGAAGTCTATCCGTATGATGTCAATCACTTTGAATTAAATGCCAAAGGACTGGAAGTAGATATTTACCAGGACATCAAATTACAAAAGAATTTTTTGTCGAACTACAAAACGAAGTCTGGATTAACCTATGTCATGGCGGCACTCGCTGCAAAGGATAAAGGCTTAGACGATGTGTTCTTAATTAATGAACGCGGAAATATTCTAGAAACTTCTTGTTGTAATCTGTTCATTGTCAGCAATGGCGTGTTGTATACACCAGGACTAGACGAAGCATGTTTAGCTGGAACCATGCGCATGCAAATCATCAACTTGGCCTTGGCAAATGGCATCAAGGTGTACGAGTGTGCCATACTTCCGCAAAACGTATTAGCTGCGGATGAAATTTTGGTAACTAATGCCATTCGAGGGATTAATTGGATTGGTGGATATCGTACCAAGCGCTTTCAAAACAACATGGCACGTAAATTAGTCGTGTTGTTAAATGATTATTGGGAGCGACAGTTAGGGCTTTAATCGTTAAACTTCAAGCGACTCAAATCGATTTGATCAAACTGAAATTCTTGATAACACTTTTGATCGACACAGTCATTGTTAATGAGGTCATATTCTCGAACAAATTCACTCGAAACGTTTAATTCAGACCAAGATTCATTTTTTATGGAATATTCCCACAACGCAGCACCTTTTGGATAACTCAACATGCGAATTCGTAAGGTGGCTTCTTCGCCATATAAATCCAAGGTTAGTATTAGTTCTGAAGAGTTTATAAGCGCCGTCTTTTTGATGCGAAAATAAGTAATGTCCGAAGCGATTTCAACCAAGAAAGAATCTGAAATATAGTTTGGACGATTCGCCATCCAATCACTTGGACCATACACATAATAGTTCCCATGGTATTCATGCAAATTATTCCAGTAGCGCGGAAAAGTACCAAGGGATTTTTGTGGGTTCAAGAAATGCGCTATCTCTGGGAAATTCTCGTCAATGTCGTAGGAGTTCATCCAACTCTTTGGATCCGGACAAAGCCAACTGTATAAGTCACAAGAGTGATCACGGGTGACATATACACTGCCATATTTCGTTTGTAAAATCACGGAGTCTCTGCGGCAATGATAATCGGATTCTTTGAATTGTCCGAAGCAGTTAAATTGGAAATAGAAAAGAGCAAAGAAAAGGAGGAGACGCATGATTCAATTTTACATAAATGTAGTAAAAAACGAGTAAGAATAGTTTTCAACAATGGCGAAACATTGACGGACAAATCCCTAACTTTAAAGTTCCTTTTTTAGACCACACATGTACCTGATTTTTGACACCGAAACGACCGGATTACCACGAAATTATAACGCTCCGATCACGGATACGTCTAACTGGCCACGTGTCGTTCAGTTGGCTTGGCAATTACACGAGTCGGATGGAACCTTGGTGGAACAAAAGGACTTTTTAATTCGTCCCGACGGATTCAATATTCCCTTTCAGTCAGAACAAATCCATGGGATTTCCACGGAGCTTGCTCGTTTAGCAGGGGAGGACCTAGGAGACGTCTTATTCTTATTCAAAAAGGCGCTTGAAAAAGCAGATTTCATTGTCGGACATAATGTTCGATTTGACATCAATGTGATGGGATGTGAATATGTTCGCTTTAATGAAGAAACACCTCTGACACTTCCGATTTTGGACACCTGTACCGAACGAACAGCGGAAATGTGTCAATTACCCGGTGGACGCGGAGGAAAATTCAAGTTGCCGACATTAACGGAATTACATGATTTCTTATTCCATGTTGGTTTCAATGAAGCACACAACGCCACCGCCGATGTGGAGTCCACGACACGTTGTTTCCTAGAGTTAATTCGCAAGGAGCATTACACCTTAGAGGAACTTCTTCAGGAACCGGGCTATTTTGAATCCTACAAAACAGCGAATCCTGCCGAGATACAAACCATTGGATTACAGCATGTCAATTTAAAAGCAGAAAGCGCCAAATTACGCGAAGCACAGAAGGAAAAAGAAGTCCCGCAAACACCTATTTCTCCAGTATCAACAGAGAATTTAGCTGGCGTAAAATTCGCGCATTTACACAACCATACACAGTATTCCATTTTGCAGTCCACCGCAGAGGTTGGACAATTGATTCAAAAAGCAGCAGAATTAAGGCAACGAGCAGTAGCCTTGACGGATACTGGAAATATGATGGCGGCGTTTCATTTTGAAAAGGCGGCAAGCGGATATAATGCAAAAGTACGTGAAGAACGAATACTAGCCGAAGAAAATGGTGAAGCTTTCGATAAAGAAGAAATCATACCGATTATTGGATGTGAATTCAATGTCTGTCGAAATCTGAACGACAAAAGCGTCAAGGATAATGGTTACCAAGTCGTCTTGTTAGCAAAAAACAAGAATGGTTATCAGAATATCATCAAATTGGCATCCATTGCCTACACAAAAGGAATGTACTATGTTCCACGTGTGGACAAGGAAGTCATCGAAAAATACAAAGAGGATATCATCGTTCTTTCTGGAAATTTATATGGTGAAATTCCAAATTTAATTTTAAATGTTGGGGAGAAGCAAGCAGAGGAAGCCTTGCTTTGGTGGAAACAGCAGTTTGGTGCGGACTTTTACATTGAATTAAGCCGTCACCAACTGGAAACGGAAGAACGAGTTAATCCAATTTTGATTCAACTTGCGCGTCAACATGAAGTAAAAATAGTGGCGACGAATAACACCTATTACCTGAATCAAACAGATGCTCAAGCGCATGATGTCTTGCTGTGTGTGAAGGACAACGAATTGGTGGAAACACCGAAAGGAAAAGGACGTGGATTCCGCTATGGATTAGAAAACGATCAATATTATTTTAAGTCCACCGAAGAAATGGTCGAGCTTTTCGCTGACCTTCCCGAAGCGATTTTAAATGTTGAAGAAATCATCGGCAAATGTGAGCCCTATCCCTTAGCACGCGAGGTACTTTTGCCAGCCTTCGATATTCCAGAAGAGTTTATTTCACCTGAGGATGCTTTGGATGGCGGAAAACGTGGAGAAAATGCATTCTTGCGTCACCTCACGTATGAAGGAGCGAAAAAACGTTACAAAGAAATAACTCCGGAAATTCAAGAACGCATTGATTTTGAGTTGGCAACAATTGAGAAAACGGGATATCCGGGTTACTTTTTGATTGTGCAGGACTTTTGTCATGCTGCGCGACGAATGAGTGTATCGGTTGGACCCGGACGTGGTTCTGCAGCTGGTTCTGCGGTTGCATATTGCATTCAAATCACAAACGTCGATCCAATCAAGTACGACCTACTCTTTGAGCGTTTCTTGAATCCAGACCGTGTATCCATGCCCGATATCGATATTGATTTCGATGACGAGGGACGTGGGCGTGTCATCGACTATGTGATCAACAAATATGGTGCGAACCAAGTAGCGCAAATTATTACGTACGGAACAATGGCGGCAAAATCGGCCATTCGCGATACGGCTCGAGTAATGAACTTGCCCTTGCCGGAAGCAGATCGACTAGCGAAATTAATTCCGGATATTTCGTTGAAGAAATTATTCTCTTTTTCAGAAACGGAATTAATCGATAAACTAAAAAATCAGGAAGCAATTACGAACGCAAAAGAACTGCGACGTATTGCAGCTGGATCTGATTTACAGGGACGTGTATTGCAGAAAGCAACCGAGATTGAGGGATCCGTTCGTAATACGGGAATTCACGCGTGTGGGGTGATTATTACTCCAGACGATTTGACGAATTTTGTCCCGGTAGCAACGGCGAAGGACTCCGACATGGTATGTACGCAGTACGACAACTCGGTGGCAGAATCCGCGGGATTATTGAAAATGGACTTCTTGGGATTGAAAACCTTGACATTGATCAAGGATGCTGTCCGATTAGTAAAGGAGAACAAAGGAATTGACTTGGATCCAGATGAATTTCCTATTGATGACGAATTGACCTATGCGTTATTCCAAAAAGGAGAAACGGTCGGAATATTCCAATACGAGTCCCCAGGTATGCAAAAACACTTAAAGGAATTGAAACCGACAGCTTTTGCGGATTTAATTGCGATGAATGCCTTGTATCGACCGGGTCCAATGGAATATATTCCATCCTATTGCAAACGAAAGCATGGCGAAGAAGAAATCATTTACGATTTGGATGATTGTGAAGAATACTTAAAAGAAACGTACGGGATTACCGTTTATCAGGAGCAAGTAATGCTCTTGTCGCAGAAGTTAGCAGATTTCACGAAGGGTGAAGCAGATACTTTGCGTAAGGCGATGGGTAAGAAAGACCGCAAGGTACTTGACAAAATGAAGCCAACCTTTATTGAACGAGCAAGTGGCAAAGGACACAAATCGGATACGCTTGAAAAAATTTGGAAGGACTGGGAAGCATTTGCATCGTATGCCTTTAACAAATCTCACTCGACTTGTTATGCTTGGGTGGCTTATCAAACGGCTTATTTAAAAGCAAATTATCCGGCTGAATACATGGCTTCTGTTTTGAGTAACAACATGAGTGACATCAAACAAGTGTCCTTTTTCATGGAAGAATGTCGCCGAATGGGCGTTCCAGTATTAGGTCCAGATGTAAATGAATCGAACTTTACCTTCGCGGTGAATAAAGCTGGAGCCATCCGTTTTGGACTTGGTGCTGTGAAAGGACTTGGATCTGCACCGGTGGAAGCCATTGTAGAAGAGCGTAAAAACGGAGCATTTACTTCCATTTTTGATATGACGAAACGCATTAGTTTGCGTGTTTGTAACAAGCGTGCATTTGAAAGTTTGGCATATGCTGGTGGATTGGATTCCTTTCCGGGAGTGCACCGTGCACAGTATTTCGCAATGGATCCGAGTGGAAGGAGTTTCTTAGAAAATGCAGTGCGCTATGGTGCTAGTTTTCAAGAACAAGAAAATTCTGCTCAAGCATCCATGTTTGGTGAGTCAACGGGTACAAGTATGCCAGAACCTCAGGTGCCGAAATGTGAAGAGTGGCCCGCAATTTATAAATTGAATCGCGAGAAAGAAGTGGTAGGAATCTTTATTTCCGGACATCCGCTCGATGATTTTAAAATTGAAATTGACTCGTTTTGCACGGGGAATATTTCGATGTTGAATGATCTAACCCAATATATGGGACGAGATATCCTAATTGCTGCAATTGTGACGAATGCCGAGCATCGTTTCACGAAACATGGTGATGGATTTGGTACCTTAACAGTCGAGGATTATCAGGATGCATTTCGATTAAATTTATTCAAGGAAAATTACTTGAAATTTAAGCATTTCATGGAGCCTGGAACCTTTATTACCATGAAAGGAAGAATCGAAGTGCCGCGCTACCGTCAGCAAGCAGAATTTGTGGTGCATAGCATCGATTTATTGCAGGATTTACGCGAGAAACGCACGAAGAGCCTTCATTTGAAATTCTCGTCCAAAGAAGTCGATCATTTAATGATTGATAAATTAAACGAGTTGTTTAACCAAAATCAAGGATCTTGTCAATTGCATTTCACTGTATACGACCCAATTGAGGGATACGAAGTGAATTTACCATCGAGAAGTGTAAAGATCCAACCATCCTCGGCCTTATTCAAAGAATTAGCAAAGTTGGATGTCGATTTCAGGTTAAATTAATAGGCAAAAAAAAAGCTTCCAAACCGGAAGCTTTTTTTTTTAAAAGTATTGTTAATTATTCTTCAGTACCTTCAACTGGAACAAGGATTCGTCCACAGTGCTCACATACGATGATTTTCTTTTTTGTTACGATGTCCAATTGACGTTGAGGTGGGATTTTATTAAAACATCCACCACATGATCCACGCATAACTTGAACCACTGCCAATCCGTTTTTCGCATTCTCACGAAGACGGCTGTAAGCAAAAACCAAACGATTTTCGATTTTCTTTTTCGCATCATCCGATGCTTTCAATAAACGATCCTCGTCTTTTTGAGTCTCGCTAATGATGGCATCTAATTCAGATTGCTTTAAATCTAAGTCTCCTTGTTTTGAATTTAAACGATCTGTTGCTTCTGTCAACGTTTCGTTTTTCAAGTCAATTTTGTAACGTGATTCTTTCGTTTTTTTCTCGTGTAATTTAATTTCCAATTCTTGGAACTCAATTTCTTTCGAAAGTGACTCAAATTCACGGTTGTTACGAACGTTATTCTGTTGTTCTTTGTATTTAAGAATTGCGGCTTCAGCGTCTTTAGTAGCGATTTTACGGTCAGAAATTTCTGTTTCTAACTCTTGCATCTCGTCGGTGATTTTCCCAACACGCGTTGTAAGTCCACTGATTTCATCTTCCAAATCTTGAACCTCTAAAGGAAGCTCACCACGGATCGTACGAATGCGGTCGATTTCAGAGTCAATTTTTTGAAGCTCAAAAAGCGCGTCCAATTTTTGTGCGATGGTCACCTCTTTTTTTGTTGCCGTTGCTGCCATATTCTATAGATAGTTAATAGGATTCGTATTTAAACCAGTTAAATGGATTGCAAATTTAGTAAATTTTTCTTTAAGTTTTTCAGCTAATAATTGCGGAGTGAATTGTTCGCTTTCAAAATGACCAATATCGGCAATAATTAAGTGATTTTCTGCATCAAAAAACTCGTGGTATTTGAAGTCTCCAGTGATAAAGATGTCTGCTTTGGAACGAATCGCATCAGCGAGTAAAAAACTACCTGATCCACCGCAAACGGCTACCGTTTTAATGGGTTTGTTTAGGATCTCGGTGTGACGAATCACTGAACAGTTAAACGTCGATTTTAAGGATTTAAGGAAGGTGAGTGCGTCTATCTCTTGAGGTAATTCCCCAATCATACCGGCACCTAGACGCTGGTCTTGGTTTTCTATTGGGTAAATCTCATGTGATACTTCTTCGTAAGGATGGGCCTCAAAAAGTGTACGTAGAGCTCGTGCAATGAGTGATTTTGGAACGAGGTATTCCACACGGAATTCAGCTACTTCCTCACGAATATTTATGGAACCGATAGTTGGATTTGCCTGTTCATTTGGCGTGAATGTTCCAACTCCCTCCGTTCTGAAATGACATTCAGAATAATTTCCGATGGAACCAACACCAATTTGAAAAAGAGCTGAATCAATGCGAGATAACGCGTCTTTTGGAACGAAAACAACTAATTTGTACAGTTGATTCGTCATTGGACGTAAGATTCTTCGGTTGATTAAACCAATTCTATTGGCGATTTCTCCATTGACACCATGGATGTGATTGTCTAAATTTGTGTGAATGGCATAAAGTGAAATACGGTGTTGAATGCATTTTTCTATGACGCGCTCCACATAGGAAATCCCTGTTATTTTCTTTAATCCTTTGAAAATAATTGGATGATGGGCAATGATGAGTTGACAGTTTTTAGCAATGGCCTCATCAACTGTCGCTTCTAAGCTGTCTAAACAAAGCAGCACTCCATGGACTTCTTGGTCCAAACGACCGCAAATTAATCCTGAATTGTCATATGATTCTTGAAGCGAAAGGGGAAACGACCCTTCCAAAAACTGAACGATATCCTTTACGTGCATGTTTATAGTTTTCGTGTTAAAGCAATTCCACCGCCTATTCCAGAGGAGTAATGCTTAAAATATTGATACGGTCCGTAGGAATTTGTCAATTGATAACGGTAATTGAGGCTAAAACGCAGGCCATACGAACTTTTAAAGTGTAGTTGAATGCCTGTTGAAGCCACAGCGGAAAGGACAAACGACTGACACATGGATTCATCGTTGAGTGTTTTTTTACCGGCGTTACCTAAAGAATCGGTCCAATTAATTGCTTGCTCATACGATTGAAAAAGCTGTGGAATGACTCCTGCACCAATGAAAAAGACAAGGTCCTTACCGGTTTGGTATTTTACTTGCAATGGCATACCAAAGTATCTGTATTTTGTGGCGTATGCATAACTTGAATCCGTTGCAGTGGATTTCCATGAATATTGTTCTCCAGTTTGGATTATAGCTAGTCCACCATCAAAGGACAGGTGTTTCGAAATTGGCGAACAAAGTCCAAATTGATAAGACCATAATTTAAGTGCTGTTTCATTTGCGCGCTCACCTAACGGAACAGTCAGAAAAGATGTGTTTTGAGATAAATTTGGATGTGTGTTGAATCGTTGAAAGTCAGCATAAAAGATGGATGAGCTATCGCGAGTCTTATTTTTCTTTGAAGTGGCTTCAGTCGTTGATGAAATGATTTGAGCTTGCACAGACCATTGGAAGAATAGGACAAGAAAAAGCAGACGTGATTTCATAAATCAAAAATACGAAAAAATAAAGCGTAAGACTCGATATCTTAACACAGGTCAAGTAACTAAAGTATTCCTACTTTCTACCTTTGTGAAAAAAAAGAAAATATGGATACTAAATGGACAATTGACGGAATGCACAGTGAAATCGGTTTCAAAGTGCGTCACATGATGATTTCTAACGTAAGTGGAAACTTCGGACAATTCACAGCAGAAGCTTCAACTACAGGTGATGACTTCAGTACAGCAAACTTCTCGTTTAATGCTTCTATTGATAGCATCAATACAGGAGTTGCAGATAGAGATGGACACTTGAAATCAGCAGATTTCTTTGATGCTTCAGCTCATCCAGAATTAACGTTTCAGTCGACTTCAGTGAAAAAATTGAACGATGGTGAATTGGAAATTTCTGGTAACATGAACATCAAAGGAATTGAGAATCCTGTAACCTTGTTGGTAGATTTCGCTGGAATCGCTGTTGATCCTTACGGACAAACAAAAGCAGGAATGTCGATCAGTGGTAAAATCAAAAGAAGTGAGTTCGGTTTGACATGGAGCGCAGTAACAGAAGCGGGAAATATCGTTTTAGGTGACGAAATTAGCTTAAACTGCGAAGTGCAATTGATTAAACAATAACTTCCACAAAGTGTGTATGAAAGCTGCCTTCGGGCGGCTTTTTTATTTTTTAGTCAGTTGGAATTGCATGTGTGCGAGTTGGTGTTTCAAAAACTCCATTTCGTTTTGAAGGAGCAACAAATCATGCTTCATTCCTGACTCGATGAAATTCGCGTCAAACATATCTGTGGATGATGAAATTTCATCAATAAACCACTGCGGCGTTTTCTTCAAAATTCGCGACACTTCGAATAAACGAGTGATGGTAATATCAGATACTCCCCTCTCTAAATTAGAATAGGCGGCAGCCGTTATGCCTAATTCGTCAGCCATGTTCTGT
>JBEDCT010000254.1:0-4388 GCA_041176665.1 Bacteroidota bacterium
ATGGAAATCATTGAAGTAAATGGATACACAATCGAGGAGAAAATCGAAATCGCGAAAAGACATTTGCTTCCAAAACAAATCGCAGAGCACGGAATTACAAAGAACGACATCCAAGTGGATAAAAAAGTTTGGGAGAAAATCGTTGAAGAATACACGAACGAATCTGGAGTTCGCGGCTTGGACAAAGTAACCGCGAAGTTAGTGCGCAATCGTGCCCGTCAAATCGCCATGGAAGAATCCTTTGAACCGAACATCACGATGGATGATCTCTTTACCTTCTTAGGAGCCGGAAGAGCGCGTTCGAAATACATCAATAATGAAACGGCGGGTGTTGTAACAGGACTTGCTTGGACATCCGTCGGTGGAGATATTTTATTCATTGAATCATCGATTACCAAAGGAAAAGGAAAGTTAACATTGACCGGGAATTTAGGTGATGTAATGAAAGAATCCGCCGTGATAGCTTTGGAATTCTTGAAAGGACACAGTGATTTACTTGGACTAGAACAAGAAGTATTTGATGAACACAACATTCACGTACACGTTCCGGAAGGCGCAACACCAAAAGATGGTCCAAGTGCTGGAATCACGATGTTGACTTCTTTAGCTTCCGTTTTTACTCAGCGTAAAGTAAAGAAAAACTTGGCCATGACCGGTGAAATCACGTTACGTGGGGATGTACTGCCTGTTGGTGGAATCAAGGAGAAAATTCTTGCAGCAAAACGTGCGGGAATTAAGGAAATCATCCTTTGTGCAAAAAACAAACAGGACATTGACGAGATCAAAGAAGCATACTTGAAAGGAATTACCTTTCACTTTGTAAGTAAAATGTCAGAAGTGTTAGACCTTGCGTTGACCAACGAAAAAGTGAAAAACCCTAAGAAAATTGAGCTTCCTAAAGCAAAGTAATGCAGGATAAAAAAATCATTGTTTTCGATGGCGTTTGCATCCTGTGTAATTCGTTTGTACAGTTCATACTTAAAAAGGACAAACGGAAACAATTTCATTTTACCACCGCACAATCGGATTTCGTAAAAGAACAAGTGAAATCCTTGCATTTAAGCGTAAATCCAATGGATTCAGTGATTTATTTGAAAAACGGAAAAGTACTCACCGAAAGTAATGCTGTGTTGAGTATTTTAAGTGATTTAGGTGGGATGTGGAAGTTACTGACCATCTTGAAACTTGTTCCTTCGTTTATTCGAAACTCCATGTATCGATTCTGTGCAAAAAGACGATACCACGTATTTGGCATGCTGGAAACATGCATGATACCTAGTTCAGATTGGAAAAATCGCTTTCTTTCATAATTCAAGTATTTCTAAAAAAATAGTAAATTAGCATAACTCAACTTAAACGAGATTATGCGCTCAATTCTACTTTTTACTTTAGCCTTTGCATGTATGCAAAGTTTGACCTTCGCTCAAAACCTAAAAAAACCAAGTTCACATGAAATTGCTCAACTTCCAGATTGGGCGCAATTGATGTACACGGAAAATCCAAGTGTGTTTGAAGTTGATGCCTTGTATCGCTCTTATTTTCAAGAACATGACTTCATCAAAACATACCACACACAGTATTACAAGCGTTGGAGAAGAGCCGCTCTACCCTATTTAAACGCGGCTGGATTTATTCAAAAACCGAGCGAGGAAGAACAACGTCAAATCGATAAAGCGTATGTTAGAAAGCAAACGCAGCAAAAAACATCCAATTGGAGCATTGTTGGACCGATTACGAATTTCCAAGAAGGACTGACACAAGGATCTGGTCAAACGAATGTTTATAGTTTTGATCAATGCTTGAACGTGCCAAATGTGTGTTATTGTGGAACGGAACCTGGAGAAGTCTACAAGAGTATTGACGCCGGTGCAAACTGGACCTGTGTTTCTTTAGCACTTGATTTTGGAAGTGGTGTAACAGCTGTTGAAGTAGATTATTCTAATCCAAACATTGTTTTTGCTGGTGGGAATAAAGGAATTCTTCGTTCCGTTGATGGTGGAACAACATGGATAAATGTCCTGCCAAATTCCAATTTCGGGGTGAACGAGATACTCATTCATCCGTCCAATGCAAATTTAGTTTTTGCAGCGACAGACAAAGGACTTTACAAAAGTATCGATGGAGGAACAAATTGGACACAGCCATATTCAGATGCATGTTTCGACATCAAAGCAAATACAGGAAATAGTTCCATTCTGTATTTGGTGAAACATAATGGAAGTACCTTGAATTGTGAATTCCTAAAATCAACAGA
This sequence comes from Bacteroidota bacterium, assembly GCA_041176665.1. GTDB lineage: Bacteria > Bacteroidota > Bacteroidia > Flavobacteriales_D > Crocinitomicaceae > UBA952. The sequence goes on from JBEDCT010000254.1 coordinate 2,255, forward strand.
TTCAGGACAAACTTGGATTGCACAATCCAACGGATGGTATACTTCAACTGATCCTGCACGAAACGATGGAGGCGCACGAATAGCAGTGACTCCTGCAGATCCAAATCGTGTTTACGCTTACTTAATTGGTGAATCCAAAGCAAATGACCTTGGATACATTGGTGTTTACCGCAGTGATGACGGAGGTTCTACGTGGACGCTTCCAAATACACCAGTTGGTGGTCCATACACGGCCACACACGTAAACTTAGCCATTGGCACAAGTACTTGGCTGTACCATCAAGGATTTTACAATTGTGCGTTAATGGCATCGCCGATTGATCCAAACCTCATTTTTGTCGGTGGATTAAACGTCTACAAATCAACGGATGGCGGAGCAACCTTTACTTCAGTTTCCGGTTATGTTGGTGGTCCATTGTCTATGCATGTGGACAATCAAGATTTTAGAGTTATTGGAAACGACACATGGATTACAACCGATGGTGGCATTTATCATTCAAACGATTTTTTCACCACAGAACCTGAATTTCGCATGTCCGGAGTTCATGGATCAGACTACTGGGGCTTCGGTTCTGGATGGAACGAAGATGTCCTTGTAGGTGGATTATACCACAACGGGAATCTAGCTTACCACGAAAATTATGGCGCCGGAAATTTCCTAGAGCTAGGCGGTGGTGAAGCTCCTACGGGATATGTGAATCCAGGAAGAAATCGACTCACTTATTTCTCCGATATCGGCGGGAGACGCATTCCTTTCAACTTAAGCGACCCAATTTCTGGCGCACCATTTGGCAACGCACCTAATGAAAGTTATTACGCAGCAGAATCAAGTGAAATGGAATTTCATCCGAATTGCTACAGCATTGCTTATATTGGAAAGGAAAATACCATCTTTAAAACGACTGATGCAGGCGCTTCCTTTAACGCGCTTTTTTCCTTTGGTAATTCGGTCAATGACCAGGTGAAATACATCGAGGTTTCGTCTTCGAATCCAAATGTTATTTACTTGAATCAGCAACCAGCATCTGGAAACACAGGAAAACTTTGGAAGACAACAGACGGCGGACAAAACTGGTCTTTGGTTACGATACCAGGTGGAAATAGTCGTCGCATGTTACTTTCCATTAGTCCACTAAATGAAAACGAATTATGGATCGCCTATCCAAGTGGTTCCAATGGCAACAAAGTCTTCAAAACAAGCAATGGCGGTCAAACATGGGACAATTGGACCAATTCCATTCTAAATAATGAAAGTGTTCAGTCCATTGCACACATTGCTGGAACAGATGGCGGACTATATGTTGCTACGAATAAAGCAGTGTATTACCGCAATAATTCCAGTGTTTTTACGTTAGATAACGCTGGACTTCCAACGTTTATTAGCGGGAACATTCTTAAAGCTTTTTACCGTGATGCGAAGATTCGTTTGGCATCCTACGGAAAAGGAATTTTCGAAAGTGGATTAACAGAGAATCCATCACAGCCTATTTGTAGAATTACCGTGGATAAGCTAAGTCAAGTTGCTGTTTGTGCCGTGGATTCCTTTTACTTTGAAGACCATTCCTTTTTAAATCACACCAACGCTACATGGAACTGGTTCTTCCCTACTGGAAGTCCTTCCACCTCCACACAGCGAAATCCATCTGTATTGTTTCCAACTGCTGGTGATCATTTAGCCATTCTTCAAATAACAGATGCGGCTGGTAATACGGACACAGATAGTCTATTCGTAAACGTTTCCTTCTTTCAATTACAAACAGGAATCAACGAAGATTTTCAATCCACTTTCTTACCAAATGGATGGAGTATTAACAACCAAGATGGCGGAGGGACATGGAGTTTATCTACAAATACCGGTGGATACGGGAATTCAACAAAATCTGCTGTTTTCAATAATTACGACATTGATTCACAGCAATCCTTCGATGATTTAGTTATGCCATTGGACGCAAGTGTTTTGGATATTCAACCAAACCTATACTTTGATGTCGCTTACGCACGCTGGGGAGGTGGATATTCGGATACATTAGCTGTCATGATTTCAATAGATTGTGGAGTAAGTTTTCAGCAAGTGTATATCAAAGGTGGCACGGACTTAGCTACTTCGCCAGATAATCAAAGCTCTTTCATCCCA
>JBEDCT010000255.1:0-3121 GCA_041176665.1 Bacteroidota bacterium
TTGATATTTGGAATTGGGTTTGGGCTTACTACACTCAGGTCAAATCGAAAGGAAGAGAATTCAAAAAACGCTTCACAAGAAAAATCCTAAAAATATCTTGAAACTGAAATCTTTTCAGTTAAGTTTTTTGGACTGTTTCAAAGCATATTTAAGCATTCTGAATTTATGTTTCGGTGTCCATGTGACTTTAATTTCTATTATTTAAACATTCCCATGGTGTAATTGTTGATTTAAAATACTAAATTTCAACTAATTAAAACACTCTGAATGTTCACTGAATCCTTTAAGTCCCTTGTAGAACGAATCACTTTGTACTTTGGTATAACCGCCTTTATTGTACATGTGGCGCTCATTTTCGCTATCAAGGTAGGATTACTGAGTATGCATTACTTCCCTGAGAACTTATTCGGAAATCCATTTTCAGCACTTTTTTCTCCGTTTAGCTCATTGCTTGTCTATGAAGTTTACCTATTGATTTATTATTTGCGTATCAGTTACACGAAAAGTGTAGCAAAGCAGCTTGAAATCATGGCGCTCATTTTACTACGGAACTGTTTTAAGGATACTGGACATCTTACCGAGGGACACACAACTCTTTTTAGTAGTGAATTGATAAAAGATCTGAGTGGATTTATAGTCATTTTAGTATTGGTGTGGCTTTTTTATCATCTGGATGCTAAACGTGGAGAAATCAAATATGAGATGAGTAAACAATTCATCAACTTGAAGGATCGACTAGCGGTATTCCTAATGATTGTATTTTTTGGACTTTCCATCTTTTCCTTTTCAACTTGGATTGGGGACCTTATTCAATTTTCCACCAATAAAACAACCCTCGGAGATCCTTCTCATATTTTTTATACGGAATTTTTCACCTTACTCACCTTTGTTGATGTCCTGCTACTTTTAAGTAGTGCTCGTCACATGAAAAACACCATTTTAGTCATACGAAATTCCGGATATGTTTTGGCTACGTTTTTGACAAGAATTTCATTTTCGTTGGAGGGATGGGAGCGCATAATTACCGTTATTCTGGGTGCATTAGTTGCTGTTTTTATTTTATGGATAAGTCGAAGAAGTGTCTTCATACAACATGTTGATTAAATGAAGCTGATTAAAAAAACCCCATAATTAATTAGAACTCCTCATTGCTCAAACGTTTATTTTCTAAACATTTGACTATTATTGTGTGTTTTTAGGCAATAAATAGATTCTTCGATTGGATAATAACGACTATTTCGACTACATTCTCATTGGTGCAGGTGCTTCAGCAACCCTCTTGTTACGTAGTATGGAGTCCCGCGGACTGTTAGCCAATAAAAAAATTGCCCTGATTGATGCAGATGATAAAAGTGCTAACGATAAAACATACTGTTTTTGGACATCCATGGATGATACCATCACGAAGGATTGCCAACATCTTTTCACCCAAACATGGTCTAAAATAAGTGTCAATCGGCAAGAACCAGAGACACTAGATAATTCACGATACGTTCACATTTCCAGTATTGCACTATACGACGAATGCCGAAGAATCGTTGAAAAATATAAATTATCACGGGTTTTTTCCTCGGTTTCCAGTTTACACAAGACAGAAAAGGGTGTAGAAGTAAAAACCGAAAAAGGAGTTTTTCACGCTGACATGGTTTTTGACAGCCGACCACCAATCTTCGCCTTTCCTGCAAAGAACGAAGCAATATTATGGCAAACATTTATTGGATACATCATCTCTCCCAGTGAACCTTACCGACAAGCAGATTGTGTAGATTTAATGGACTTTGATATTCCTCAGCATGGATTTACTCAGTTTATGTATGTCCTTCCATTACCTAATAATCGAATTCTCGTAGAAGTAACACGGTTTGGCGCTGAACCAATCACGTCTAATCAAGCAGAGCCAATTTTAGATGAATACATACATAGGCGCTTTGGCACCTACACTGTATTAGAAACAGAGAAAGGAACAATCCCGATGTCCACATCCAAAATTGTTCATGAAAATATGGAGGGAGTGATTCCAATTGGAGGAAGGTCCGGGGCCATAAAACCGAGCACTGGATATGCCTTCAAAAAAATGTTTTTAGGTGCAGAGCATATAGCGGAACGTATACTAGCGGGAAAGAAGATTTCAACCTTGCAACTAGAACCGAAACGTTTTCAGTTTTACGATCGATTGTTGCTGTTGATTCTCCTTCATCATCCGACATTGGGAAAACCAATTTTTAGTGTCTTATTCAAAAAGAATCATGTCTTTTCCGTTTTCCGTTTTCTTGAAGGTAAAACAAACATTTATCAGGACATCCGTATTTTATTAACGCTTCCGTTTCGTCCATTTTTGCGGGTACTGAGAACGGAGTTAAGCGTTTCAACTAAAGAACTACTCGCTCCAATTATTACTTTAGCACTTGCGGTTTTGCTTTTATTGATACAAACTTTCGCTGCACCTTATTCTTTTTCGGTTCAACTCACTCTTTTTTCAGTTGGATTTTTAGCTGTGGGACTTCCACACGGGGCAGTCGATCATTTATTGGAGAGTGGCGTAGACATAAAAGGCATCAAACTCAGTTTTGTTTTGAAGTATATTGGCATGTCACTCATCTTTCTCGGACTTTGGTGTCTTTCAGCTAATTGCGCTTTACTTTTCTTTTTAGCTTATTCCATTTGGCATTTTGGACAATGTGACTTTCAGGAATGGAGTCCAAATAGACCCAATACCTTGAAAAACATTGTCTGGGGAACCTTATTATTTGGAATATTATTAATTGGACATCAAACAGAAACGAATCAGATACTTTCGGGTTTACATACCTTTGAGTTTCCCTTCACAAGCAGTCAAGCGACCATTCTCTCTAATTTGATGTTATTGCTTTCATTTGTTTGGAGCGTTGTGAAGCGGAAAGCATCTTTTTTCTTGACAGTATGTATGCTGTATGTTGGATTGTATCTTCCCCTGTTAAGTGCCTTTAGTTTGTACTTTATCGGACAGCACAGTTTAAACGGATGGCGACATTTAAAAATCGGTTTGAAAACAAATAATCAAACATTGTACTTAAAATCCCTGCCATTTAATCTTGGAGCCATTGGATTATTACTCATTTCTTACTATTTATCAGAAAATTAT
>JBEDCT010000256.1:0-10742 GCA_041176665.1 Bacteroidota bacterium
TCGTTCGCTCCTGGAGGAAAATGATAGGCAAAAAAAAAGAACGCAATTGCTTGCGTTCTTTCCAAATGATTTATTTCTTAGTTCTTATAAGTGAATCACTTCTCCATAAGCTGCTGCTGCCGCTTCCATGATTGCCTCTGACATCGTTGGGTGAGGGTGAACAGTTTTGATCAATTCCTCTCCAGTTGTTTCTAGTTTGCGCACTGCTACTAACTCAGCGACCATTTCCGTTACATTCGCACCGATCATGTGTCCACCAAGTAATTCGCCGTATTTCGCATCGAAAATCAATTTCACAAATCCATCTTTCGCTCCAGCAGCACTTGCTTTACCAGAAGCAGAGAATGGAAATTTACCTACTTTGATTTCGTATCCAGCTTCCTTCGCCGCTTTTTCTGTCATTCCAACGGAAGCAATTTCTGGAGAGCAATACGTACATCCTGGGATGTTACCGTAGTTCAATGGCTCTGGATGGTGTCCAGCAATTTTCTCTACACAAATAATTCCTTCTGCAGAAGCAACGTGCGCCAATGCTGGTCCAGGAACAACATCACCAATCGCGTAGTATCCTGGGATATTTGTTTGGTAGTATTCGTTCACAAGGATACGTCCTTTGTCGACAACGATTCCAACTTCCTCTAATCCGATATTTTCGATGTTCGCAACAATTCCAGCTGCTGAAAGAACGATATCACATTCGATTTTCTCTTCACCTTTTGCTGTTTTCACGGTTACAACACATCCTTTTCCAGAAGTATCTACCGATTCAACAGAAGCATTTGTCATGATGTTGACACCTGCTTTCTTGAATGATTTCTCTAATTGTTTAGAAACGTCTTCGTCCTCAACAGGAACAATGTTCGGAAGGTATTCAACAACGGTTACTTCTGTTCCGAGTGCATTGTAGAAATAAGCGAACTCAATTCCGATTGCACCTGATCCTACAACAACCAATTTTTTCGGTTGAGTAGGTAAAGTCATTGCTTGACGGTATCCAATGATTTTCTCACCATCTTGCGGCAAGTTTGGAAGGACACGTGAGCGAGCTCCAGTAGCAATGATGAGTGCTTTGTTCGCTGTGTAATCTGTTGTTTCACCGGCTTCAGTCGTAACGGCAACAGTTTTACCCGCTTTGATTATTCCGTTTCCTTTTAGTACGTCAATTTTATTCTTTTTCATTAAAAACTGAATCCCGTTACTCATTCCGTGAGCAACATCGCGGCTTCTTTTGATCATTGCGCTAAAATCAGCAGTCGCTTCTTTCACGTTGATTCCATAATCACTTGCGTGCGTCAGGTATTCAAAAACATTGGCAGATTTCAAAAGTGCTTTGGTAGGAATACAACCCCAGTTTAAGCAAATTCCACCGAGCTCCTCACGCTCTACAATGGCTGTTTTAAGTCCTAATTGAGAGGCGCGGATAGCTGTAACATATCCACCTGGGCCACTTCCCACAACAATGATGTCGTAATTCATATGATTCGTTTTTAGGATACAAATTTACGTTTTTTCGTGAAAAATACAAGTTGGAATACAGCTGGAAATCGGTAGCTTTACGTTAGACCCACTTTGTTGACCTTGTTTTTCGCAGATCATCCGAATGAGCTGGTACAAATTCTCCATAAAATGTTTAAAAATCGTTGGTAAACACTCAAATTTTCGAACTGAGTTCTTTTTTAAATATGTACTTTTGTTTCAGAAAATTCAAAGAATGGAAAGTACCCTGCAAAAAGAAGCAACACTCGAACAAGCAATTGATTTAGGACTACGTGCGGATGAGTTTGAACAGATCAAAGGAATCCTCGGTCGAACACCAAATTTTACAGAAACAGCCGTTTATTCCGTGATGTGGAGTGAGCACTGTTCTTACAAAAACTCAATCCTTTGGTTGAAAACACTTCCGAAAGACGGACCACACATGTTGGTGAAAGCGGGAGAGGAAAACGCTGGATTGGTAGATATCGGTGATGGATTGGGTTGTGTATTCAAAATTGAATCACACAATCACCCAAGTGCTTTGGAGCCTTATCAAGGCGCAGCGACTGGCGTGGGTGGAATCAATCGTGATATCTTTACCATGGGTGCTCGTCCAATTGCACAATTAAATTCTTTGCGTTTCGGAAACATCGAAGAAGCACGTACGAAATGGTTAGTAAAAGGTGTTGTGAAAGGAATCGGCGATTATGGAAATGCCTTTGGTATTCCAATCGTTGGTGGTGAGGTGTTCTTTGATGAATCGTATAACACGAATCCATTGGTGAATGCATTCTCTGCAGGAATCATCGATACGAAAAAAATCATATCAGCGACAGCAAAAGGACCTGGGAATCCAGTGTTCATCGTTGGATCAGCAACCGGGAAAGACGGAATTGCTGGAGCAGCGTTTGCGTCCAAAGACATCACAGAGGACTCAGCTTCGGATTTGCCATCTGTTCAAGTTGGAGATCCATTCATGGAAAAATTATTGTTGGAAGCAACAATGGAATTGTCTGAAACAGATGCAATTGTTGGAATGCAGGACATGGGAGCGGCAGGAATTACTTGTTCAACCTGTGAAATGAGTGCAGCTGGAAATGTCGGAATGGAAATTTATTTAGATAAGGTTCCAACACGTCAAGACCACATGTTGCCTTACGAAATCTTACTTTCTGAATCTCAAGAACGCATGTTGGTGGTGGTTCAAAAAGGAAAAGAGTCTGTGGTGAAACGCATTTTTGACAAATGGGATTTGCATGCAGAGGAAATCGGTCACGTAACAGATACTGGACGTGTTCGCTACTACATGGATGGAGAAATGGTCGGAGATGTTCCAGCTGAATCTTTGGTTCTTGGCGGTGGAGCTCCACAAAATGTTCGTGAATATTCTGAGCCAGCTTATTACCAAGAATACAAGAAATTTAATATCAGTCAAGTTCCGCAACCGGAAAACTTGAAAGAAGTAGGTTATGCTTTATTGCAAATGCCAAATATCGCTTCTAAAAAATGGGTGTACGAGCAGTACGACTCGATGGTTGGAACGCGCACAATGACAACAAATCGTCCTTCAGATGCTGGTGTTGTAAACATCAAAGGGACAAACAAAGCGTTAGCGATGACGGTGGATTGTAATTCACGTTATGTAAATGCTGATCCAGAGATTGGGACAATGATTGCTGTTTCGGAAGCAGCTCGTAATATCGTTTGTGCGGGTGGTGTTCCAAGTGCGATTACAAATTGTTTGAATTTCGGAAACCCATACAATCCTGAGTCCTACTGGCAGTTTGTCGGTGCAATTAAAGGAATGTCCGCGGCTTGTTTGAAATTTGAAACGCCTGTAACGGGTGGAAATGTTTCTTTCTACAACCAGACATCGATGAATGGAGTAGAGGTACCGGTTTTCCCAACGCCAACCATTGGAATGATTGGATTGTTGGAAGACAAGGAGAAAGTTATGACCCTGGACTTCAAACAAAAAGGTGATTTGATTTTCTTGGTCGGTGAATACAAAGAAGATATCGGTTCTTCCGAATACTTGGCAACGTACCATGGAATTAAAGCTTCCCCAGTGCCATATTTTGATTTAGAGGAAGAATTTAACATGCAGCATGCGGTTAAAGGATTGATTGAAAATAATTTAGTGAACGCCGTGCACGATGTATCGGATGGTGGATTATTCGTAAGTTTGGTAGAAATGTCGATGCCACGTGAACTTGGATTCGATATCGTAACAGACTCCGAAATTCGTGAGGATGCCTTCTTATTTGGGGAAGGACAAGGACGAGTGGTAGTATCGGTAACGGAGGAACAAGAGGAGTTATTCCTTGAATATACAGTAAACTGTGGTGTCAACATCACTTTACTCGGTCATGTCACAAAAGGAAAAATGCAAATCGATGAGGAGCATTTTGGATTTATAACAGAGGCAAAGCATCTTTTTGATACAGCGCTTGGTAAACATTTTGAAAATTGAAAATAGAAAACATGGAATACAACACCACTAGAGGGAAGTTGATATTGCCAGAATATGGTCGTAATGTGCAGAACATGATTGCACATGCAATGGAAATTGCAGACCGAACAGAACGGAATCGTGCAGCGCAGGCAATTATCGAAGTGATGGGACAATTGAATCCACATTTAAGAGATGTCGATGATTACCGACATAAATTATGGACGCATTTATTTGTCATGTCGGATTTTAAATTGGAGGTAGATTCTCCATATGTAATTCCGAAACAAGAAGTGCTAAACGAAAAACCGGATCGACTTGTTTATCCGAAAAGTTCCATTCGTTATGGTCACTACGGAAAATACACGCAATCGATTTTAGAGGAAGCGAACAAAACGGTAGATCCAGCTGAAAAGGAATACTTGAAAACTTCCATGGCTAATTTCATGAAAAAACAATACTTGTCCCACAACAATGATGCGGTGGAAAACAATGTTATCGCAGAGCATTTAAAGGAATTGTCTAAAGGCGAGTTAATCCTTGAAAATCCAGATGAATTGGTCAATACAAACACCTTGCTTCGCACGTTAGGATTGGGGGCAAACAACAAGAAATTTGTTAAGACAAACAATTTCAAGCAAAAACAAAAAAAGAAATTCCAAAAAAAGCAATAAACGATGGCTTCATTTGAAATATACGGTGGTAAACCATTAAAAGGAGAATTGATTCCTCAAGGAGCAAAAAATGAAGCATTGCAAGTGCTTTGCGCGCCCTTGTTAACTGCGGAAAAAGTGACAATCTCGAACATTCCTGATATTGTTGATGTCAATAAATTGATTGCATTACTGCAAACAATGGGTGTAAAAGTGGAAAAAGTAGAGAAAGGAACCTATATTTTTCAAGCGAAGGAAATCGATTTAAAATACCTAGAATCGGAAGATTTCAAAAAAAGAGCGTCCTCATTACGTGGATCAATCATGATTGTTGGTCCCTTATTGGCGCGCTATGGTGTTGGATTTATTCCAAAACCGGGTGGAGATAAAATTGGACGACGTCGTTTAGATACGCACTTCGAAGGATTCGCCTTGCTTGGAGCAAAGTTCAACTACGATGCAGGTGAACATTTCTATTCTGTGGAAGCAAAGAATTTGAAAGGCGCATACATTCACCTGGATGAAGCATCCGTAACTGGAACAGCGAATATTTTAATGGCTGCCGTGATGGCGGAAGGTGAAACGACATTCTATAACGCCGCTTGTGAACCGTATATTCAGCAATTATGTAAAATGTTGAACTCCATGGGAGCAAACATTAGCGGTATTGGATCGAACATGTTGATCATCAAAGGAGTGAAAAAATTGGGTGGTTGTTTCCACCGCATTCTTCCGGATATGATTGAAATCGGAAGCTTTATTGGCTTAGCTGCGATGACTAAATCTGAAGTTACCATTAAGGACGTTAGCTGGGATAATCTAGGAATCATTCCAAATGTTTTTCGTCGCTTAGGAATCAAATTAGAGCGCCGTGGAGATGATATTTACATCCCTGCTCAAGAGTCGTATGAAATTGATACGTTTATCGATGGATCTATTTTAACAATCTACGATGCGCCTTGGCCTGGATTTACACCTGATTTACTTTCCATCATCTTGGTTGTTGCTTCTCAAGCAAAAGGATCGGTGTTAATTCACCAAAAAATGTTCGAATCGCGTTTGTTCTTCGTGGATAAACTAATTGATATGGGCGCTCAAATCATCTTATGTGACCCACATAGAGCAACGGTAATTGGATTGAATCGTGAACACGACTTACGTGGAATTACGATGTCCTCTCCAGACATCCGCGCAGGTGTTTCCTTGTTAATCGCTGCATTGTCCGCTAAAGGAAAAAGCGTGATCGAAAACATCGAGCAAATTGACCGTGGATATCAAGACATTGAACTACGTTTAAATAATATTGGTGCAGACATTCGTCGCGTTGGCTAATGAAGAAACAACTGATTTTTGGTGGATTGTTCCTGTTAGCATTTACTTGCTACTCACTCTGTTTTCGGAATGAAAAATCTTTTGACTCAAAGGATATGGCACCGGAAATTAAGTTAGTTGGTACCAATGGAAAAGTTCGTAAGTTGTCCGAACTTCGCGGGAAATTAGTCCTGGTAGATTTTTGGGCCTCTTGGTGCGGACCATGTCGACAAGAAAGTCCAAATGTAGTAGAGGCTTACGGAAAATACAAATCCAAAGAATTTAAAAACGCAAAAGGTTTCGAAGTCTTTAGTGTGACCATAGACAAGGACGAAAAAGCTTGGAAACAAGCGATCAAAGAAGATCGTTTATCCTGGAAAAATCATGTGATTGACAAAGATGGAGTTGCTTCAGCAAATTATGGTGTTTCATCCGTTCCTTCTGCTTTTCTTATCGATGGTGAAGGTCATGTCATTGCAAGTGGGGGAGAACTCAGAGGTATGAAATTACATATTCAAATCGATAAGCAACTGAAGTAGTTAGATACGTTTAAGAACGTAGGTAATCAACTCATTCATTTCGCGTGCGCATCCTGTCGAAAACTCCATATTTGGACGATTAGCTACACCTAAACAAATCGTTGCACAGGCATGTCCTAATTGTCTTCCTAGGGCGAAAATAGCTGAACTCTCCATTTCGAAGTTGACTATTTTAGTTTCGTCTTGACGAAAACTTCCAAGTTTGACATGAATATCTTTTATCTTACTTTCCAAACGTAAACTACGTCCTTGTGGACCATAGAATCCCGAGCTTGTGACGGTGATTCCTGAATGAGTTTCGGATGAGCTGAGTCGATTCGTTAATTCTTTGTCTGCAGAAATAAGATAAGGAATGATACCGTATGGTAAGTCCAAGTGCTGATCAATAGTTGAGCGCAGTTGTGTTTCTTGTTCTGTGAAGTCGATTGGATAAAAATGTGCCACGTTATCGAATCCATAGGCGTGAGTGGACAACATATACGAATGCAATGGGATGTCAGCTTGTAAGATACCACATGTTCCGATGCGAACAATTTCTAACTGAGTTTTCGTTTGTTTTTCTGTTCGTTTTTCCAAGTCGATGTTTACCAAAGCGTCTAATTCTTGAATACAAATATCGATGTTGTCGGTTCCGATTCCTGTTGAAAGGACACTGATTCGTTTACCTTGATACGTTCCTGTGTGACAAACAAACTCTCGGTGTTGACTCTGATGTTCAATCGTGTCGAAAAATGCAGAAATGAGCGCGACTCGGTCCTGATCACCGACTAGAATGACTTTGTGCGCAAGCTGACTCGGGTTTAAAGCCAGATGATACACTTCGTTTCGCTCGTTTAATACGAGTTCTGTGGCAGGAAAATACATGAATTAAAGACTTCCGAATACTTTAGCTAGCAATTCGGTTACACGAGCAGCTGGATCTTTGCGGATTTTATTTTCCTCTTGCTCCACCATTTTGAAAAGTCCCTCGATTGCTTTTTGAGTGACATATGCATTCAAATCTGGATTGATTTTTTCTCCACCTGTCAAATTCATTGCGGCATTGTATTTCGTCATGATTGGACTCCAGTATTCCGTTAATTTCACACGAGAAATAGCTTCAGCAACCTTCGGAGAAAAAGCCGTCGTTAACCTTGCTGTCGTTTGATCCTTTAAAAATTTCGTTGCCGCTCCGTTTCCACCGTTTAAAATAGCGAATCCATCTTGGACACTCATGCTTGTGATGGCATCCACAAAAATTGGCAGTGCTTCTTTCGCGGCCTCTTCAGCTGCACGATTTAAGGTTGTTTCGAATTTATCCACTTGCGCGGTCATTCCTAAATCAATCGCTTTTTGACGTGCTTTAATCGCATCAGGAGGGAAAGCCAAACGAATCGCTTCGTTTTTTAGAAATCCATCTGTCACAGAGGTAACATTCACCGCATTCTTGATTCCAACTTGCAATGCTTCTTTCAGTCCAGAAATAACTTCTTGGTTACTTAGTTTCGGTACAGTTGGAGTTGAAACGGGATTAATGTATCCGTTCACTGCAGATAGATCCACTTTCGAACAAGTCCCAACAAACAAAGAAATAGAGGAGAACGCGAGTATTTTAAGCATGATTAACGAATAACATTGATAATTCCTGTTCTTTCGTTTTTACCATCATTGTCAAGCTCTTTGTACCAAGCTTTCCATGTGTAGATTCCCGGTTGAACTTTTTGACCATTGTAGTATCCATCCCAGAAAGAATTCACGTCATGTGTTTCCCATACAACTTCACCCCAACGGTTGTGAACTGTCAATTCGAAGTTTGCTTTATCGATTCCTTCCACATAGAACATCCAAACTTGGTTGTGTTCGTCGTCGTCTGGCGTAAATGCAGTAGGTGCATAGAAAATGACATCAGAAACCACTTGAATTGGATACGTTACTGAATCGGAACAACCTAAGTTTGTTGTAACGATTAACGTAATGTCGTAAGTTCCCATTACTCCTTCAGGGAAGGTAATCATGGCAGTTCCTCCGTTGTTCACAATACTTGTAGCACCCGAACTCACCCAATTGTAATTAGCAATGTTTCCAGTCGAAATGTCATTTGTTTGAACCGTCGTTTCGAACCAAGTTAATGGACTCTTTGACATGGTAAAGTCGGCAGTTGGTAAAGGTGTTACCTCAACAATATCTTCGAAGTGTCCGAAGTATAAACATCCGTGAACGGAAGTCACAACCATGTCTACCGTGTACGTTCCTGGTGTTGGTAAGGTATGCGGTAATGGATCAAGGCTGTTAACGTTAAAGGATTCACCTGTTGAGAAAATATACTGTGTCGTTGCTACATCAACTCCGTTTGTCGACATATTGCTGAACACGAAGTCACCAGGTAAACATCTTTGTGCGAAGTCAGGAACGGTATTCGGGATAATTTCTAATGGGAAAATAATCGTCATACATTCCGTGGTCGTTGGTGATCCACATGCTTCACTTAATGTCACACAATAAACAGTCCCAGAATTAATTGGATCAACAGTTAAAGAACTTCCATTTCCAATTGGTAAACCGTCTTCGGTCCACGTATATGTATAAGCTGATGACCCACCTGCGCCAGTTGCTGTTAACAAAATAGCGTCTTCAGAACAAATCATGGTATCTTGTGTCAAGAAAGTGATATCTAATGGCAGTGGTTCGTTAATTAACACATCTAACGTTTGAACACAACCGTTGATATCAGTTACCGTTACGGTGTGTAATCCTGCACCTAAATCCAAGGCCGTTGCAGCAGAAGCTGTAGAGCCTGTCCAACTATATGAATAAGCAGGTGTTCCTTGTGTGACGTTCACTGTTGCTTGTCCATTCGCAATCGTGTAACAATTGGCATCTACGATGTTTGTCATCGTTAAAATCATAGGTGGAATTTCTGTTATCGTTACGTAAATCGTATCAGAACATCCACTAGCAGTCGTTGCATAACACCAATAATTACCCGCACTTAAACCAGTTGCTGTTTGGGTGTTTTGACCATTACTCCATGTATACGTTATTGCACCTGTGATTGGGGTTACGACAGCTGTAGCCGTTCCATCGCTTCCGCCAGGACAAGAAACAGGAGTTGTTGTTCCGTTAAATGTTGCTGGACTATCCGTAATGATGGCAGTTCCTGTAGCAGTACATCCGTTTCCGTTGACAACACTTACGGTATAAGTTCCAACAGTCAATCCAGTTGCGGTTGCACCAGTTTGACCATTGCTCCATAGGTAAGTATATGGTGGAGGAGATGTTGCACCCGGAACAGCTGTTGCTGAACCTAAACCTTGAGAACAAATGTCTGGGACAGTCGTAGTTGATATGGTTGGATTGGAAACACTTAACCAAGTGGTATCATTTGTAATCGAACCTACACTTGTACCACAGGCAGCACCAGTCAAAAAGTATCCTGTTGTTCCAGATGGAACTGGATTCACGTTTAAAGTTCCATTGTTATATGGGAATGTTTGTCCCAATGTGTTTGCCCAAAGGAAATTACTTCCTGGGCTATTTACCATGACATATGGTATTTGTGACATGGTATACGCGTTTGTATTTGCTGGAGCGGTAGGCAAAAATCTTCTACCATCTTGATTTGCACTCCATACAGAAACATTACGTCCTGGTGTGATGTGTGCAACGGTCATCGGATTGTTTTCAGAACCTTGAATAGCTAAGCTACTGTTCCATGTTCCACAAATTGGTTTGTTTCCAATGTGCAACTCAAAAATATTGGAGGTTTCATAAAGGATAATCGCTAAGTAGTTACATTGCGTTGTACAACCAAACATAGCTACATTTTTGTACAACACAACAAACTTGCGATTTGGCGCTGTACCAATCGTTTGATATTGTACTTGTCCTGCAGTTGCAGGATTCAAATCCTGATAAGCAATCATGATGGAGTTACGTGCGGATGGAAAAGCCATGTTAGGTAGTGGCGCCACTCCGTTTAAAGACCACGGGCAATATCCACCTGCATTGGTAGTATTAAACGAAATAAGTCCATTCGAACCAATCACACAATTTGAGTAATTTGTTCCGTAAAAATTAAACGGGAATCCAATGGCAACTGATCCTGACCATACGTCGTCACTTAAAAACACACTCGTTGGAGCATTTAAGTAAACTCCGGCAGCAGTTCCGGGATTCACTCCTGTATTACAGTTATTGATGGTTACTGTTTGACCAGCACAAACTGTTGCATCCACCCCAAGACATAATACCACATTGCTTTGACTGTAGGAGTTTAGCTGTGTAGCTAACATCAATAAAAATGCAAGGGATAACTTAATATAACTCATGTTT
>JBEDCT010000257.1:0-2643 GCA_041176665.1 Bacteroidota bacterium
ATGGAGCAATGATCATTTGTACCAAACGAATGAAAACTGTCGCTAAAATCTTGATGTATGAACTAAATTTCGTTGCAGTGTCCGCATCGAAATTCTGATGGACAATCGCTCCTAATGTTGCTCCAAGGACCATTGCGACCAAGATGTACAAAGTAAGTCGACTCTTTTTTTGTTTTTGTGGGGATTCGATAACGTGTTCTTGATTCATGGGACTTTTTGGGTTTATTCAATTAATACGTGAAAATAGGAAAAAGTAGATACATGGCCATGAAACGAAGGACTCAAGATACAAAGCGATTAATAAAATTGACGATCAAAACAAAAATTACATTTCGTATATTTGAATCCCAATCAACAAATATGGCTGTTTCACAGAAAGAATTAGATTTCAACAACAACGAAGATAAAATGCGTTTAAAAATCCGCGCATTAGAGCAAGAATTAGACAAAATCTACTTAGGTGGAGGGAAAGCTAAAATTGAAAAGCAGCATGCAAATGGTAAATTAACTGCTCGAGAACGCATCGATTTATTGTTGGACCCACATTCAAATAGATTCGAAGTTGGCGCTTTGGCTGGTTATGGCATGTACAAAGAACACGGTGGGTGTCCTTCTGGGGGAGTTGTCATTGTGATTGGTTATGTAAAAGGACGTCAGTGCATTGTGGTGGCAAACGACGCCACGGTTAAAGCCGGTGCTTGGTTTCCAATTACTGGAAAAAAGAATTTACGGGCTCAGGAAATCGCCATGGAAAATCGTTTACCGATTATCTATTTGGTAGATTCGGCAGGAGTTTATTTACCGATGCAAGATGAAATTTTCCCGGATAAAGAACATTTTGGACGCATTTTTAGAAACAATGCACAAATGAGTTCCATGGGAATTACGCAAATTTCTGCGGTAATGGGTAGTTGCGTTGCCGGTGGAGCCTATTTGCCAATTATGTCCGATGAGTCCTTAATTGTCAATAAAACTGGAACCATTTTCCTCGCTGGCTCTTACCTAGTAAAAGCGGCAATTGGAGAAAGCATTGATAATGAAACGTTAGGAGGTGCAACCACACAAACAGAAGTATCCGGAATTTGTGATTACAAGGTGGAAGATGATCAAACGTGCATTGCTACGATTCGCGATTTGATGAGTCGCATCGGACACAATCCGACAGCTGGATTTGACCGCATTGAGTCAACAGAACCCGCAGTTGACATAAAAAATATTTACGGTATTATCCCAGAAGACCGATCAAAATCCTATCCTACACGAGAAATTTTAAAATCTTTGGTTGACGATTCAGCATTTACCGAATACAAACCAACTTTTGGGAAATCGATCATCACAGCCTATGCGCGCATCGACGGGTGGAGTGTTGGAATCGTTGTAAACAATCGTGAAATCGTCAAAAACGCGAAGGGCGAAATGCAATTCGGAGGAGTGATATATTCCGATTCTGCCGATAAAGCAGCTCGATTCATCATGCTTTGTAATCAAAAGAAAATTCCTTTGATTTTCCTTCACGACGTGACTGGATTCATGGTTGGATCCAAAAGCGAACAAGGTGGAATCATCAAAGATGGAGCCAAAATGGTGAATGCCATGGCGAACAGCGTCGTTCCTAAATTCACGATTGTCATGGGTAATTCTTATGGAGCTGGAAACTATGCAATGTGTGGAAAAGCCTATGATCCACGGTTAATTTTTGCTTGGCCTACGGCAGAAATCGCTGTCATGTCAGGAGCTGCAGCAGCTAAAACGTTATTACAAATCGAGGTTGCAACACTAAAAGGAAAAGGTGAAGAAATCACTCCAGAACGCGAGAAGGAATTGTACGATCAAATTAAAAACCGCTACGACGAACAGATTTCTCCTTATTATGCGGCAAGTCGTTTATGGGTTGACGGGATCATTGATCCAAAGGAAACTAGAAACATTATTTCCATGGGAATTGAGATGGCTAATTTAGCTCCGATTGAAAAAGCGTATAACGTTGGAGTCCTTCAAACCTAGTCTTCCGCGACTGATTTCTTTCCGTTAAAATAGAATGTATACGCAAATCCTACACTAAAAAGTGATGATGGATTGTTGTATTCTTTTGGGTCGTAGCCAATATTCGAATCAATTCCAATCATCCACGGAGTAAACGAATATCCATATATTGGGTATCCTATTGTTAAACGGTAACTGCAATTCACATCTGCCGTAAGAACAAATCCAAGAGAAGGTTCTATGTACGTTCCCTCTACAAAATTGTACGGAATTCCTTTTGATTTCAACAAGTCACTTACCGTAAAACTTTGCAGATATCCCAACTTCACACCGAAATCCGTCCCAAACCTTTCTGACCAGAATTTTTCATGTCCCACTTTCACATATACTGCTGGTGTGTGAATTCCACCGTAAACCTTAGAAGGAACGCGAAATTCATTAATGGTAAAATAGGTATAATGTAATCCAATGCCTAAAGCCAATCCTGATTTAAATGCATATTGATAGTTCGCACTGGATTGAACCAGTCCCTGCATGATCGTTTTATATGGGGTATTTGACATGGCATTTGGCAGTGCTATTTCAAAAGTAAAGGAATCATCAGGATCAATTTCCTGAGTGAAATAGCATGCTATTTCACTCAGGAAATTGATCCTGATG
>JBEDCT010000258.1:0-8675 GCA_041176665.1 Bacteroidota bacterium
ACAGAGAAACTAGTCAAAGTGTCGATTTGATCTGCAGTCAGCGTTTCAAACACCACATGATTGGCTTTCAGACGATAGATGACGTGCTGTTCTTGTCCGCCGACAACGTAGTACTTCGGAACACGCACCGAATCCGCTGCCACATAGGTACGAAACCACGGAATCGCACGTTCATACGGCAAGGTTCGGTCGTAGGATAATTCTTTTAGTCCGGTAATCGGATGTAGCGGGAAAGAATGCTCAAATCCTTTAAATAAAATGGAATCAGCTTTTTCACTGAGTTGATAATTGTACGCATACTGAGTCAAATTCCTCGCCCACAATTTTGAAGCGGTGCGCTTTGCTTCAATTTCGGTGGTGTTTTCCATCGTAAATGCAATGATTCCTTCCATGAAAGCCAAAGTCGCCTGAACGCGTTCTGGAAATGGTTTTAACATGTGTGTTTCAACAGTGAAACTGATGGAATGAAACAAAGAAGCATATCCCATCGCATAACGCGGTAAATCATTAAAGGCATGGATTCCTTGCGCTGGTGTCTCCCCTTTTAATTCTACATATGGAAATAAGTCCCAACCTTGATGTTTGACATTCTTCTCCAAATATGGAATGCACTTTCCGTAGGTCAGTTCTTTCATATCAGGAGACATCCGTTCTTTCATCGAAGCGATGTAGGTTAGCGTATATTGATAATCTGCTCCATTGGAAACGTGATTATCGATGAACACATCTGGATCTAAGGAATGAAAAATACGCGCGAAGGTGAAGGCGTTTTTCGAATCCATTTTAATGAAATCACGGTTGAGATCGAAATTGCGCGCATTTCCACGAAAACCATATTCTTCTGGTCCATTTTGGTTTGCACGACTGGTAGAAGAGCGATTCATCATTCCACCGACATTGTATGCTGGAATAAAGGCAATTAGCGGAAGTTTCTTTCCGTCCTTTGTCTCTAAAGGTTTTCCCTGAGCAATCCACTGATCCAACCAAATCAAACAGGCATTGATGCCATCAGGCTCACCTGGATGAATCGCATTGTTGATGAGAATCGTTGTCCCAGTAAGCGCTTTCGAAAAAGTACGGGTAGAATCCTTCCCTCCGTTGATGACAAACAAGTAAATCGGTAATCCGTAATCCGAAGGACCCATGTTGAAAATAGAAAGTTCCTTGTGCGTTTTGTCCAATTTTTTGAGGTGTTCAATTAACTCCGGATACGTTGGCGAGGTGTTGCCTGTCCAGTTGGATTGTGAAAATACGGGATGTGAGGTCACAATTAGAACCGTCAATAAGTAAAATAATTTCATTAAGGCCTTGTTTTTTATTCTTCTAACAAATCTGGTCTACGCTCTTTGGTGCGTTGGTATGCTTGTTCCTCTCTCCATCGGTCGATTTCTTTTTGATTTCCAGAAAGTAACACGTCGGGAACTTTCCATCCATTAAATTACGGTGGACGCGTAAACACGGGAGGAGAAAGCAAATTGTCTTGAAAACTATCCGTTAAAGCGGAAGTTTCATCGTTCAATACGCCCGGAATCAATCGAACAACGGCGTCAACGACTACCGCAGCGGCTAATTCTCCACCTGACAATACGTAAGAACCAATGGAAATTTCCTTTGTAATGTAATGTTGACGAATGCGGTCATCTACGCCTTTGTAATGTCCACAAAGTATCATGATGTTTTCACACAGGGACATTTGATTGCATTCGTTTTGATCCAAGACTTTTCCATCAGGTGTCATGTAGATGATGTCGTCGTATGTACGTTCGGAAGTCAATTTCTCAATCAAGGCTGCAATTGGTTCGATGCTCATGACCATTCCAGCTCCGCCTCCATATTGGTAATCGTCGACATTTTTATGTTTATCCGTGGAATAATCACGAATGTTGTGGACGTGAATTTCCACGTGTCCTTTATCTTGAGCCCGCTTCATAATGGAAGCCGCAAAAGGACTATCCAATAATTGAGGCAATACCGTCAGTATATCTATACGCATAGAACAAAGATAGGGCTTTCCTTGAAAAAGGAAATTCTTTGAAAATCCGAGAATAAATCCTGATTCAAAAAATGCTACATTCTGAAAATAACTACCTTTGTCGTCAAATTCGACTCATGATACAATTATCCGAACGTTTATTAGCAATGGAAGAGTCTGCAACCATTGCCATGTCAAGAAAAAGCAGAGAATTAAAAGCACAAGGACTCGATATTATTTCTTTGTCACTCGGTGAACCGGACTTTAACACGCCACAATTCATCAAGGATGCCGCAGTGGAAGCCATGGAACAAAACTATACAAAGTATACACCTGTTCCCGGATATGATGACTTACGTGAAAGTATTTCCGAGAAATTTCGTCGTGATAACAACTTGACGTATGATAAAAGTCAAATCGTCGTTTCTACAGGAGCGAAGCAGTCTATTGCGAATGTCGTTTTAAGTTTGATTAATCCAGGAGACGAGGTAATCATCCCAGCACCGTATTGGGTTTCCTATTTGGAAATCGTGAAAGTAGCAGAAGGAATTCCTGTTGTCATCAATGCCGGAATTGAAAAAGACTTTAAAATCTCCGGAGCTGACTTAGAAGCCGCGATTACACCGAAAACGAAATTATTCATGTTTTCAACGCCGTGTAATCCAACAGGATCAGTTTACACAAAAGAAGAATTACAAGACATCGCGAATGTTTTAAAAAAATACCCACACATCATTGCGATGAGTGACGAAATTTATGAGCACATCAACTTCATCGGAAAACATGAGTCTTTGGCTCAATTCCCTGAAGTGTACAATCAAGTAGTGACTGTAAATGGTGTTTCAAAAGCTTGGGCGATGACTGGATGGCGTTTGGGATACATCGGAGCTCCAAAAGAGATTGCTGCGGCTTGTGATAAAGTTCAGGGACAATTTACTTCTGCCACCTGTTCCATTACACAGAGAGCAACAATTGCAGCCATGAAAGCGGATCCATCGGTATTAACGGATATGATTGCTGCGTTTAAAAGTCGCCGCGAATTGGTTCTAAAAGGTCTAGCAGAAATTCCAGGATTGATCGCAAATCAGCCAGGTGGTGCATTTTACGTTTTTCCAGATTGTTCCGCTTATTTCGGGAAGAAATTTGGAGACCAAGTGATCAACGATTCAGACGAATTGTGCATGTACTTACTAGAAGAAGGATTGGTTGCCTTGGTGGGCGGAGAGTCTTTTGGCGCGCCAAACTGTTTCCGTATTTCTTATGCCGCATCCGAAGAAACATTAACAAAAGCACTTTCTCGAATGAAAGACGCTTTGGCAAAACTTAGCTAGTGAGTTACTCAGATTTATTTGATCAATTTTCCACGAAACGTGTCCTCGTCATTGGCGATGTCATGGTGGATGCCTATTTAATGGGCAAAGTGAATCGGATGAGTCCGGAAGCACCTGTTCCAATAGTTGATTTATTTGAAAAAGATGAGCGAATTGGCGGAGCGGGAAACGTTGCATTAAATTTAGCAGCACTTGGCGCTTCACCGATTATCTGTAGCGTGATTGGTAAAGATGCCGAAGGAGAACGATTGATTCATTTGTTTAACGAAGCGAACATCTCAACAGATGGCATTTACGCATCTTCCAATAGACGAACAACAGTTAAAACGCGTGTCCTTTCGAATAATCAACAATTATTGCGTATCGATTCAGAGGATACCACGCTCATCGACAGCACGGAAGAAGGTGAACTTTTAAAGCAAATCACCTCTGTTTTGGAGAGCGAAATTGACGGGATTATTTTTGAAGATTACAACAAAGGAGTGCTAACTCCCAGTTTAATTTCTGCCGTTTTAGCCTTGGCGAAAACACATCAAATCCCAACAACTGTAGACCCGAAAAAAGATCATTTCTTTGAATACAAAGGTTGTACCTTGTTCAAACCAAATTTAAAAGAATTAAAGGAGGGCTTGCAAGTTGATTTTGACTTCTCTAGAAACCAAAGCGCATTTTTAAACGCTGTCAATGATTTACAAAGCCGCTTAGGCAATAGCATTTCATTTATTACGCTTTCAGAACATGGCGTTTTCATCCAAGAGGAAGAGCAACCCATTTTCATTCCTGCGCATTTACGCAACATTGCCGATGTTTCCGGTGCTGGAGATACCGTTATTGCAGTGGCTACACTTTGCCTGATTTCTGGTGCGGATGTCCAAACCATTGCTGCCATATCAAACATCGCAGGTGGACTCGTGTGCGAGCAACCAGGTGTGGTGAGTATCGAAAAAGAACGCTTATTGAACGAAGTAACTAAACTCTTATAACATGGAACCTAAAGTGGTAAAACCCTACAATACCGATAAATCTAAAAAAGAGGAAGTTGCGCAAATGTTCAACAACATTTCAGCAAACTATGATTTCTTGAATCACTTCTTATCCTTGGGAATTGATCATATTTGGAGAAGAAGAGCTGTGAAGGAATTGACATCCATTCAGCCGAAAAAATTATTGGATATTGCCACAGGTACAGGTGATTTTGCCATTGCATGTTTGAAGTTACATCCAGAACACATCATTGGACTAGACATCTCCTCTGGAATGCTGGAAGTTGGTAAGCAAAAGATGATTAAACGCAAACACGATCACATCATCTCCATGCAATTAGGGGATTCTGAAAATTTACCGTTTGAAGATGGTGAATTTGATGGTCTAACAGTTGGATTTGGCGTTCGAAACTTTGAAAACCTTGAAAAGGGACTCGGTGAAATGCTGCGTGTTTTGCGTCCAGGCGGTAGAGCTGTCATTCTTGAATTTTCGAAACCAAAGGTCTTCCCGATCAAACAATTGTTCAATTTCTACTCGAAATATTTTATTCCGTTTTTTGGGAAACGAATTTCGAAGGACGAACGTGCTTATGCCTATTTACCTGAGAGTGTAGCTGCCTTTCCTGAAGGAAAAGAAATGCAAGCTGTGATGGAAAGAGTAGGATATACTGCTGTGAAAATCATTCCGTTAAGTGGTGGTATTTCCAGTATTTATGTTGGAACAAAAAATTAAAGCAACAAAGTCCATAAGTTGACGTTATACTCTGCATGAAGCGCATCATTATTCTCTTTCTACTTATTAGTTCCTTTAGCTATTCACAAAAGGCCAGGCAACAACTGTACAAGAATTTTGATAAACGATTTCTTCATTTTGGTTTCATGCTTGGTATCAATTCCTCCGATTTCAATGTTTATCCAAAGGTGAATGCCTTTGAACAATATGGGATTAAATCGATTTCGAACGATGCACAGCCGGGTGGACAATTAGGCATATTAACGACAATCAAACTTGGGACACCAACGATTCGTTTTCGTTTCATTCCTACCCTATCCTTTCAAGAACGGGTGTTGAATTACACGAGTATCGATACCTTAAATTTCCCCAAAGGAGTCGGACAACAACGCATTAACTCCACGAACTTAGATTTCCCCATGATGCTGCAATTTCGCACGCGTCGCTACAATAATTTTACGGCGTATTCGTTGATTGGCATGCAATACTCCATAGACTTACAATCACAGGAAGACGCCTCGCAAAACTTCTATGATCCGTTTATCAAAATCAAACGCAACGATTGGCAAGGTCAAATTGGCGCTGGAATTGAATTTTTTGCGCCTTACTTTAAATTTGGAATGGAGCTAAAATATTCTCAGGGATTTAAAAATAGTTTTATCCAAGATTTTACGACGGTTGCGAATCCGATCGATCGTTTATATAACCGCGGATGGTGTTTTTCCATCATATTTGAAGGATAATGAACAATCTTAATTTTTCGTGTACGCCTGAAGAGGCAAAAGATCCTGAGTATCTAGAGAATCGCATCCGTCAAGAATTAGGCATTTCAAAAAATCAACAATTAAGGTATCGTTGGCGTAAACGCAGCATTGATGCTCGAAACAGGCACATCAAAGTCAATGCGTCATTCGAAACATGGGTGGACGAGGAAGAAAGTCCACGCTTTGAATCTTATCAGTTTCCTTCCGTGAAAGATGCGGAAGAAATTCACATCATTGGAGCTGGTCCAGCCGGACTCTTCGCTGCACTCGAAGCAATTTTGAACAATAAAAAACCGGTGATTTTTGAGCGTGGAAAGGATGTTCGAAACCGACGTCGTGATTTAGCACAATTAACCAAATCGTCCATTTTAAATCCAGAATCGAATTATTGTTTCGGAGAAGGTGGTGCTGGAACGTATTCAGACGGAAAGCTTTACACACGTTCCAAAAAAAGAGGAGACGTCCAAAAAGTGATGCAATTACTTGTTCAATTTGGAGCAACGGAAGATATTTTGGTGGATGCTCATCCTCACATTGGAACGAATAAACTGCCTCAGTTAATTGTCGCGATGCGGGAACAAGTCCTTGCTTGTGGTGGTGAAATCCATTTTGATCATAAATTAACCGATTTACTCGTTGAAAATGGACGCATCGTTCAACTCGAATTGAATCACTCATTAAACGTTCGTGTAAACAATGTGATTTTAGCGACAGGTCATTCCGCAAGAGACATTTTTCACTTGTTGCACAAACGAAACATCGAAGTCAAAGCTAAACCTTTTGCGCTAGGCGTTCGCGTGGAGCACACACAAGCGTTTATCGACAAATTGCAATACCACGGAAGATTAAATGACGAATACCTTCCGCCTTCCGCCTATTCATTAGTGACTCAGGTTGATGGAAGAGGTGTTTATTCATTTTGCATGTGTCCGGGTGGAATCATCGCACCTTGTGCAACGGATCAACAGGAAGTTGTTACGAACGGATGGTCTCCTTCCAAACGCAATAATCCTTATTCGAACTCTGGAATTGTTGTAAGTATTGATCCAACAGATTTTCCCAATCCTGAAAATCCTTTTGTTTGTCTCGAATTTCAACAATCCATTGAAAGAGCCAGTTGGGAAGCCGCTGGAAAGACTCAAAAAGTTCCTGCTCAATGCCTAAAGGATTTTGTACAAAGGAAAAAATCCACAGAATTTCCAAGAAGTTCCTACCAACCAGGAATCGTAAGCGTAGAAATGGATGCTATTTTCCCAGCATTTGTAGTGGATCGTCTCCGACAAGCATTCATCGACTTTGATAAAAAAATGCCTGGATTTGTCACGAATGACGCCGTTATTCACGCACCTGAATCGAGAACGTCTTCTCCCGTGTTAATTCCAAGAGATCCTGAGTCCTGGCAACATCCGAATGTCACCAACTTATATCCGTGTGCAGAAGGTGCGGGATATGCCGGTGGAATCGTTTCTGCAGCCATAGATGGAATGAACTGCGTCTCCAAGATTTGTCAGAAAGAACTTAAAAATTGATTCTTTTCGAATAATTCCCGCTATTCGCTTTTTCTCAACGTCCCTTTGTGTAACTTTGCTGTATGAAACGAGTGGTTGTTGGACTTTCTGGTGGCGTTGATTCCAGTGTGAGTGCTTTGTTATTACAAGAACAAGGATATGAAGTCATTGGAATGTTCATGCGAAATTGGCATGATGAATCAGTCACTTTATCAGATGAATGTCCATGGATTGACGATTCCAACGACGCACTTTTAATCGCTCAACAACTGGGGATTCCGTTTCAAGTAATCGATTTAAGTGAAGCATACAAAAGTCGCATTGTCGATTACATGTTTACTGAATACGAACGTGGACGTACACCCAATCCGGATGTCCTTTGCAACAGAGAAATCAAATTCGATGTGTTTCTAAAAGCAGCGATGGAGTTGGGAGCGGATTATGTCGCGACTGGACATTACTGTCAAAAACAAGAGAATTCAGATGGTACGTTTAGTTTAGTTGCTGGTGCCGATAAAAACAAAGATCAATCGTATTTTTTGTGTCAAATTAGCCAAGAACAACTTTCCAAAGCGCTCTTCCCCATTGGTGCCTTAGAGAAATCAGAAGTACGAGAAATCGCTTTGAAACACGATTTAGTGACGGCGACAAAAAAAGACTCACAAGGACTGTGTTTCGTGGGAAAAATCGCCCTTCCAACCTTTCTACAACAGCAATTAGCACCGAAGCAAGGAAATGTCATTGAGATTCCAACGGACATGCCACAATTCTTGGCGTATGCTGAAATACCAAGGGACGAAGCACATGTAGAACAATTAGCAGCATCCTTTGAATACGAAGAATCCGACGGTCAAAAAGTAACAACGCATCAAGGAGCGCATTACTATACTGTTGGACAACGAAAAGGACTTCACATCGGTGGACGTCCGGAGCCAAGTTTTGTCATTGGAATCAATACAGATACCAATACGGTATATTCTGGTCAAACAGATGAACATCCCGGATTGAATCGAATTGCGCTCAAACTTGAGACAAGCACCTTGAATTGGATCAATCGATCGGAGGTATTTGACCGAGAAAATAGCCTAAAGTGTCAGATTAGAATACGCTACCGACAAGCCTTTCAATCAGGTACTTTAATGAAGAAAAACAATGAATATTACATTCTTTTCTATTCCTTGCAGAAGGGAATCACACCAGGTCAATTTGCGGCATGGTACCTAGATGGCGTGTTGATTGGATCTGCGGTTATTGAACATTAAAAAAGCCCTCCGTTTCGGGAAGGCTCTTCAAAATTATCATTTCCTAATTAATTCAGAATCAAATCGAACGAATTTAGTTCATCCTGAATTTTATATTCAGCGAATTTAATACTGTCTAGCAA
>JBEDCT010000259.1:0-8015 GCA_041176665.1 Bacteroidota bacterium
CTCTAAAAGCGTTTCTACTTGATTGGTTTTGAATTTATAAGCAATTGCCCAACGTGGAGACTTCGCCGTGAATCCTAGTTTTCTTTGTTGATCGTAAGAATTTACTTTGATGACAATTCCATCAATATCAAAAGGCAAATGATTTCTTTCTTCATTCCAAAAATGAATAAAATCCATGATTCCTTGAATGGTATTGGTTTTCTCAATGAATCTTTTTTCTGGAGGAGGAATTCTGAATCCCCATTCATTGGCTTTTAACACCGACTCAAAATGTCCGGACTGCACCTCATTTAATCCATAAAGTCCATACAAGTAACAATCCAATTTACGGTCAGCAACAACTTTTGAATCCAAAGACTTCAAGGTTCCAGAAGCCGTATTTCTTGGATTCGCATAAAGCGCCTCTCCCGCATCTTCGCGTTCTTGGTTGAGTAAGGTGAATTGCTCGTGCGGCATAAAGATCTCACCTCGAATCTCAAAGTCCAAGGGGAAATCCCCCTGCAATTGCAATGGAATTGTTCTTATTGTTCGCACATTCGTTGTGACTAATTCTCCTTTTTCTCCATCGCCACGCGTTACAGCAGCTGTCAATTGTCCGTTTTCATAGCGAATACCGATAGCTACACCATCGTATTTTAATTCACAAACGTATTCAATCTCTTCGTTTATTGATTTTTTAATGCGGTTTTCCCATTCCATAATTTCCTCTTCGGAATACGTATTGGAAAGGGATAACATGGGATAACGATGAGTAAGTGTTTGAAACTTCTTCGTTAAATCTCCACCTACCCGTTTTGTTGGACTATTCTCGGAAGTAAACTCCGGAAATTCCTTTTCTAATTTCTCTAAACTTAGGAGAAGTTGATCAAATTCATAATCCGCTATTTCAGGAGAATTTTGGACATAATACAGATGATTGTGGTGATTTAACACCTTCATTAATTGTTCAATTTCTGCTTTTGCTTGAATCGCATTCATATGTTAAAGTTACACTTTTTGCGCTTTCAACATACGTGATTTACCTTGTAAATCTTTTCGGATTTCAACATTCTCAAATCCAAATAATTGAAGGTATTCCTTCACTTCATTTCCAAATAATTCATGAAGTTCAAAAAACAAATAGCCACCTTTCACCAACGAATGTTCTGCGTATTCGATGAGTTCTTTATAAAATATGATTGGGTCTTTATCATCCACAAACAAGGCCATCGAGGGTTCATGATCAAGAACATGTGCCGACATCGTGCCTTTTTCTTTTTCAGGAATGTAGGGTGGATTGGAAACAATGACATCAAAATCGATTGCATGAGCAAGAAATTCCTGGCTAAAATTCAACACATCCTCCTGAATCAATTCCAAATGTAGATCAAGTTTTTTAGCGTTTTCAGCGCTCAACGCTAAGGCTTCCGGCGAAAAATCCAATGCTTGGACAATCGCCTCAGAATAAACTGATTTTAGGGCCAATGCAATGCATCCTGAACCAGTGCAACAATCGAGAATTCGTTTGGGCTTTCGTTGGGCTTCAACAATCCAAGCAACCAATTCCTCTGTTTCTGGACGAGGAATCAAGGCGCGTGAATCACAGGTGATGGTCAATCCATAAAAATCTGTTTCACCGACTAAATACTGAAAAGGGACGGAATTCAACAATCCTTTCACGAAACTCCGAACGTACAAAAGATCAGATTCCGACAAGCGTTCAGCTTGATTCAACAGTAAATCACTTGCCGACCAATTCATTCGTTTGCAAATGATTTGGGTCCACATGGACTTCAATTCGGAAGGAGAGAAAATGGCAGCTAGTCGATCGAAGAAGTACTTTTTTGCTGAGCTGAGGGTATTATCTGAAACGAACATTATTCCTTGCGCAGCTTTATAAATTCTTTGATTTTCTCGTTTTCGATCAGGACTGTTAGGTTGTAGTAAGCGATTTTCCATTCTCCGTTTTCAAGGACACAAATACCACTGCCCCGACAAGACTCCATCCATGTCTGAAGGTCTTCATCAAAATAGGCAATCGTTCCATTTGAAATGACATTCCACTGACGATTACTGGGTTTAAAGTCCCATGCCTTTCCTTTATCAAAATAGGGTTTACAAAACGATTGAAAATCCACTTTACTCCAACGTTCACCGGGAGCAGTTCCTAAAAAGATAAAATCGTTTGTTGTCGCGTCAAAGTACTCTTGAAAATTCGCCTTTGCAGCAGAAACATGCCACTCGTTCACCAGTTTATCCAGGCTATTTCGCGGTTCATGGAATTGAGCGCGTGAAAGGAAAGCGCTAAAGAAAAAAAGTGATAAGAGGATAATTCGCATCTTACTTTCTTGACTTAACTGCTTTATCACACGCTTTGACCGCTGCTTTCAAGTTCACAATTCCACCTGTTACTGATTTAGATGGAAAATCAAATCCAGCATAAACCGTTGCTGTTTCCAATAAAATGGTTTTAATTTCCCACATACTCAAACTTGGAAAATACGATTTCAGCATGGCTGCAGCACCAGCTACCATTGGAGCGGCCATGGAAGTTCCCTGTAAGTTCATGTAGGCACTTTGAGGAACAGTATTGTAAATTTCCAATCCCGGTGCAAATACATCCACAGTTTCAGCTCCGTAATTCGAAAATTCAGCCACCATTGCTTCTCCCTTTGTTCGTGTAGATGCTCCAATCGTCAATAAATTCATAAATGGCTCTTCTTGAAAGTCGAAACGAGATGTTGGGAAATTTGGTTCAAGATCCACATCTTTTGCGTCATTTCCTGCAGCATGAATCATTAATACTCCATTCGTATCGGCATATAACATGGCTTGATAAACCTCGTATTGATGAGGAGAATAATCTTTCCCAAAGGACATGTTAATCACTTGCGCACCGTTATCCACTGCATAACGAATAGCCATGGCAACATCTTTATCTTGTTCATCACCATTTGGAACGGTACGAACGGACATGATTTTTACATTTTCAGCGACGCCATCTCCTCCTTTTCCATTTCCACGAATGGCAGCGATGATTCCCGAAACGTGTGTTCCGTGCAATGCTTCTGGACCTTCTACATCGTTGTTACCATAATGGGTATCCGTGAAATCATCTGGATTATCACCAATTAAACTGCGGTCATCGTAATAGATGTTTAAGTTGTAATTTAATTGATCCTCAATATACTTCTTCGTTTCCGCATCAAATTGTCCATTCGCTAATCCTTCTTTGTACTGTGCCAAATTTTCAAGTTCCCCCTCCACTTCTGCCTTTGCATTGGCATACATGAAATATTCCGTATCATCAAATAAGGTAGCAGGATCAACGCCATCATACTTATCCTTTAGTTTGGCGTAAATACGTGTTTTTTCCAAACGGGCATTCTCTTGGTTTTCGCCATTGGCATTTCCTAAGAAATTCCATCCGTGAACGTCATCCACAAACCCATTTTTGTCATCATCGATTTTGTTCCCCGGAATTTCTTTTGGATTCACCCAAATTTTGCCTTGCAAATCTTCGTGTTCAATGTCCACACCTGAGTCAATCACCGCAACAACAACCGTTTGCGACTTTTTCTTTTTAAGCATTTTATACGCTTGGTCTGTGTACATTCCTTGTCCATCACCATTGTACCAATTAAGTGTTCCCGGAATCGCTTGTGCGAACAATTGTGGAATGGAAAATCCAAAAACGATGAGTAAATATTTTGCTGTGTTCATGTGCTTTTTTTTCAAAATTAAAAATTTAACGTCAGGGAATTCATTTGGTATCAGTAAAACTTACAATTCATCTAAGGCAAATACCATTTTACCACGGATAAAGGTTCTCCAAGCATAATTTTGTTCAAAAGTCGGATGACTTTCCAGTGGCTTATCGAAAATAACAAAATTGGCCCTTTTTCCTTTTTCTAAGCTACCAAGTTCGTTTTCTTGAAAGGAAGAAAACGCAGCCCAAATGGTCATTCCGCGAATCACTTCATCCAAACTTAAGGATTCTTGTTCTAAGAATCCATTTAATGGTTGATTGGAGGAGTTTTTACGTTGCACAGCTGCGTGAATCGTGAAAAATGGATTTGTGGGTTCAACTGGAAAATCTGTTCCAATAGCCAGCATTCCGTATTGACGCAACAATGTTTTATAAGCGTATGCTCCTACTAGTCTTTTCTTCCCCAATCTTTTCTCCGCCCAACGCTGATCGCTTGTCGCATGAGTCGGTTGAACGGATGGAAAAACAGCATACTCAGAAAATTTCACAAAGTCGGCAGGATCGATCACTTGCGAATGTTCGATACGAAAACGGTGATCCGGATTTCTTTTGAAGGCATTTTTATAAATATCCAATATCAAGGAATTTGCCGAATCACCAATTCCGTGGGTATTCATTTGGTAGCCCTGTTTTAAACAAAACAAAGAAACGTCACGCATTTCCTTTACCGATGTCAACAACAAGCCATGTGATTGATGCTCATCGGAATATGGTTTTTTCAACAAGGCACCTCTGGAACCGAGTGAACCGTCTGCAAAGACTTTAAAACTTCGGATGTATAAATTCTGAAAGCGATACGGACCATGTTTCATCGCAAACGTCCGATTTTCAGCAGAATTCATCAACATCGCGTACAATTCCAACTTCAATTTCCCACTTGAAATCATGGATTTAAAAAGCTTGATGTGTTTAAAATCAATTCCAGCTTCATGCGTTCCGGTAATTCCATATTGAAACAATTCCTCTTGAATTTCAGCAATTGCAGTCTTTACTTGACTCAATGGATAAGTTGGCAACAGTTTTGACACGAAATTCATGGCATTATCTAGGAGCAGTCCTGTTGGAACGCCGTTTATTTGCTTCACTTCTCCACCATCTACGTTGGATGCAACAATTTTCGCTTGATCGAACAGGAACTTATTCACAAGTGCGGCGTGTCCATCCACGCGATACAAACAAACTGGAATGTTTTTAAAGACTGCCGAAAGCTTCTTATTGTTCGGCATGGAATCATTTCCCCAAAGTGATTGATCCCAACCTCCTCCGATGATGAATTTATTACTCGATTTCGCCAAATACTTTTCACAGCGATAAATCACTTCATCCATGGACTTGGCACCCGTTAAATCCACTCCAAGTTTTTGATTCGCGTACATGAGTAAATGTCCGTGCGCATCGGTTAATCCTGGATACACATCTTTTCCCAAGGCGTCGATTTCCTCTTCAGATCTGTATTTATTTAAAATTTGACGTTCTGGTCCAACTTCGATTATTTTCCCATCGCGAATGGCCATGGCTTCATGCACAGATCCTGCGTCATCCATGACATGAATGTTCGCATTATGAATGATCAAATCCACCTTTTTTCCCTTCATGCATGAAAATAAAAAGGACGATAGGAACAGGGAGAAGAAGATAGACTTTGTCATTAAAAAATAAATTAGAATGGATAACCGATACCGAAGTTTAAGTAATTGGGAAGAAAAGGTTTAGGCATTATTTTCTTCACTTGATCCAGATTCATATTAAATTGATCCATTCCTTCTTGGTAGTAAGTCTGACGGGTTCCCATTTCCTGAAATACCCATTTTGCCCCTTTAGAAAAGGCTGGATCGTAGATGGGAAATCCTACATCCAATCGGATGATGAAAAATTCTAAATCCATTCGAAGTCCAAATCCTGAAGAAATCGCGATTTGTGGCACAAAAGTATTCCAACGAAATTGGCTACCAATTCTGCTTGCATCCTCTCTGAAGGTCCAAATATTCCCAAAGTCAGTAAAAATCGCTCCTTTAAACGTGGAACCTAAACTAAAGCGATATTCCAAAGATCCCGCAAAACGAATATCTGCAATTTGTGTTGCCAAACGATTGGTATCCAAGTGGTATTTGTAGGCACCAGGCCCCAACGCTCTCGCTCTCCATCCCCTATTGTCATTTGATCCACCACCAAAGAAACTGTAGTCATATGGCATGGCTGTTTCAGAGTTTTTATAAGGAAGTCCTGCTCCAGCGGATAATTTTAAATGCAGGGATGATTCTGACAAAATACGCTTGCTCGCTATGAATTGATTATCCAATCGAACAAATTGAGAATACGGCTGATTTCTAAGTAAATATTGTCCATTTAAGGTGTCTTGTCTCGCTCGAAATTGATACAATAAGTTTCCAGCAGCATCGAATGTTGAGTTGAAATAAATAGAAGTATTTCGTACGTTTTTACGCTCTTTCCCTTCTTTTAGATCCTTTTCCTTGTTGTTGTATTCGTAAGAGAATTTAAAATCTTGCCAAATGAATTGATTGTTATAGGTCGCATTCAAAAAAACATCATTGATTTGATTTAATTGCTCTTGAAATTCCGCGCTTTTCTTAATGGAAACATATTTAATCACCGATGCACCTGGTAGTCCCATTTGAAAAACTTGTGTCTTTCCAACCAAGAATTTCCACATATAATTCAACTGGAAAACACTTCGGTCAAAAATACTTCGCTTCTCAACGTTGTAAGCAGTTGTTAAAACTGTTCTCGGTTTCTGTCTCTTCCCTAACATTGTAACCGGTGTTGGAAACAATCCTGGGAGGTCAAACTTTAAACTTGGACCAAATTCGAAGGTGTTAAATGTTCGTCCTTTTCCAGCACCAACCGTCTGATTCGATTGATCTTGAAAGACTAAGGGCTGTGACTCGAATCCACCTCCGAATGACAAAGTCATTTTCCCAGCTCCTTTTCGAATGTTTTTATTGGTGTAGTTAAAAGATGCATTTGCTCCAAGCAAACCTGTGGAAGAGGTGAATTTGGGATCGAAACCATACGTTTGTTTTTTTGCCGGTTCTAAAAAATAGTGAACAGCTAATTTATTCCCTGGTTGTTCCACAATAATTGGCTTCACCGAACTAAAAACACCCAGTTGGACAATGGAACGGTAACTTCTATCGAGGTAGTATTCCTTGTATTTATTGTCACTCTCCAAATAATTTTGAAGTTCCAGAATGGAAGGTTTAATCCAAGGAGAATCACCATTGTACGTTACTGTGATTTTACGAAATGGATTCGTTGTACCTATGGGAACATGCTTCTCCTTCAATTGCTTTTTTGAATAATGAATTTCGTCGTAAATCAAGGAATTCGTCGTTCTAAGGAATTGTGGAGCAATAGGATCATACAAACTCAATTGTTGGTCCTTCATTAATTGAGAAAAACTCGCGTCCATACTCATGGTGTCAGATAAATGAAAATACACATTAGACACCGTCATTTCGACATAGGGAACTCGAATCAAACTATCTTTTTTGGTGTCCGAAGGAATGTAGCGATCATCAAATTGAACAATCAATCGAACTTTCATTGTTTGTTTATTCGTATCCACAGAATAGGAAATACTACTAGAAGAGAATTTATAGACTTGATTGTCTCTTAAATACTTTGCTACTTCCTCGCGGTAATCGTTCAAATAATCGGTATCGAAAGGCATGCCCAAAAGTGGATGAGCACCTGTTTGCTCGATGTGTTTTTTCACAAATGCGGTGTTTTTATCGCGAAGAAGTTTCGCGCCTAGGTATTGAACGGAATCAATAAAATACTGTGGTCCGGTTTGAATCGCATAACTAGGATAAGCGAAACGCTTTTTATCATCAAGTACTAATCCTCCCGATACGTTCCCGTAATAATATCCCTTTTTTCGAAGGTAAAATCCAAGTTGTTCTATACTTTTTTGAAACAAAATGGTATCGAAAACAATTGGTTTCTGTCCAAACTTATATTTGACTTTTTCCTTCCACAAAACCTTTGTGAACGTTGCTTGATGGTATTCTTTCGGGAAAAATGTAGAATCCCCACGAGCAATTGCCTTTTCATTTCGTTTTGAATTGATGTTCGCAACCTTTTCTTTTTTCTCTAATTGTTTTTTTTCAAATTTCTGGAATTTCAACTCTCTTTTGTGAGCTACTCGAGCAGAATCGATGGAGTTGTAAATGCGAAGTTTGAAATTGATGTAAAAATTACGCTGGTTGGGTTGCTGACGGACAATCAATCCAAGGTCATATTTGTC
>JBEDCT010000260.1:0-2578 GCA_041176665.1 Bacteroidota bacterium
GAGGGAAGCGCTCAAAACATCCATGTTTATCCAAATCCTTCAAGTGAGTCAATCACCATTTCTTGCGAGGGGAACTTCGATTATCAGTTGGTTGATTTATCTGGAAGAATTATTTCAACGGGTCATGCCTCTGATTTGGAGTTCTTAAACATTTCTAAAGCAAGTGCTGGAATTTATCAATTGAACGTTCAAAGTAACCAAGGAAATTCAAGTATCAAGGTGATCAAACAATAAGATACACATAACATTTTCATAAAAAACGCCCAAATCTATGGGCGTTTTTTTTTGTACCTTTCGACCGTGAACGAAATCAAAAAAACAGCGAAAAAAACAGCCATTCTGAGTATCATTACAAACTCTGTGATGGCGGGAGTAAAAGGTACCGCTGGAGTATTTGGACATTCGGACGCGTTGATCGCCGATGCGATTGAGTCCACCGCTGATATCTTCGCCAGTTTCTTGGTGTTATTTGGATTGAATTATTCCACCAAACCAGCCGATGAAGACCATCCATACGGACATGGGAAAGCGGAAGCGCTTGTCACCTTCGCTGTAGTTGGATTCCTGTTGATTTCTGCCACGATTATTGCTGTTGAAAGTATTCGTAACCTAAGTGAACCTCAAGAAAAACCGGCATTTTTCACGCTTTTTGTTCTTGGAGCAATCATTCTAGTGAAAGAATTGTCTTTTCAATACGTTAACAGAAAAGCGAAAGAAACCAATTCATCCTCACTAAAAGCCGATGCTTGGCATCACCGAAGTGATGCGATTTCGTCTGGAATTGCCTTCATCGGAATTTCCCTCACGTTTATTTTTGGAAAAGGATTCGAAAAAGCCGACGATTGGGCCGCCTTGGTTGCTTCAGTGTTTATTGTTTACAACGCGTTTCTAATTTTTCGTCCTGCCTTAGGTGAAATTATGGATGAGCACATTCACCATGACCTTATCGATGAAATCCGCTTGCACTCGCTAGAAGTTTCAGGGGTTGTTGACACCGAAAAATGTTGGGTGCGAAAAACAGGAATGGTTTACATTGTTGATTTACACGTAGAAGTGGCGGGTGATATGAGTGTGTTTGACGGACATGAAATTTCACATCGCTTAAAAGATCATTTAATGGAATGTATTCCAACGATTGCAGACGTGTTGATTCACATTGAGCCTGCGAGACAGAAATAAAAGGTTAGCCCTTTTTCTTCGTTTGTGTATACCCTTCTTTTATGAGTAAGTCGTAAATTTTATCCTTGAAATTCCCTTGAATCAAAATTTCATTGTCCTTTACAGAACCTCCTACCCCACATTTACTTTTCAATAACTTACCGAGATCTTTCAAATCATCTTCGGTTCCCGTAAATCCTTCAATTAACGTGACTTCTTTTCCAGCACGTTGTTTGCGGTCGATGGAAACGTATAAACGCTGTTGGTTATTGGCAAGTGTATCTTGCTCTTCGTCCTCATCATGCTGAAATTGAAAATCTGGATTCGTTGAGTAAACAACATTCACTCGGCTTTTTTCTTTCTTTGACATAAACAAATGTACAAACAACTCCGAAATTCAATCCATGCCAACAATAATTTCGATGAATTAAAGTTATGCTATAAGCAAAACCTAATCCGATGAAGAATCCAACTTACCAACAGCAGAAGCCATCCATCAAAATGTGGGCAGAGGACGATCGTCCGAGAGAAAAACTGATGTTAAAAGGAAAGGCAAGTCTTTCGGACGCTGAATTACTAGCGATTCTCATTGGTACCGGGTATCGCAACAAAAGTGCACTAGAATTAGCGCAAGACGTCCTGGAGCATGGACAAAATGATTGGCATAAAATCAGCAAAATGACAGCCAATGAATTAATGAAAATAAAAGGAATGGGTCCTGCAAAAGCAATAAACATCATTTCAGCCTTAGAAATTGGCAATAGAAAAGCCGCGACGCTTATTCCAGCGAAAACAAAAGTGACACATTCTAAAATGATTTATGACCATTTAAAACGTTTCTTTAATGGACTCTTACATGAAGAATTTTACGTTGTTTACCTCAACTTTGCCAATGAAATCATTGAAACGAAGCAACTTTCAATCGGAGGAATGACAAGTACGGTTGTCGATGGAAAGCTGCTTTTTCATTATGCTCTAACGTGTCAGGCGACAGGATTTATCTTGAGTCACAATCATCCGAGCGGACATCTAGGTCCAAGTGAGGCGGATAAAAATCTCACGAATAGAGTCCGTGAATTTGCCAAGCTGATCGATATGCAATTAATTGACCACCTGATTTTCACGGATAATGGTTATTTTAGCTTCGCCGATGAAGGCCTTCTTTAATTATGCCAATAAAAAAAATCATAACTGTCATTGGGGCTCGTCCCCAAATTATTAAAGCTGCCGCTATAAGCCGCGCTATTTCAAGTAATTACTCCGATAAATTAATGGAGTTAATTGTCCATACCGGACAACACTACGACGAAAACATGTCCGAAGTCTTTTTCAATGAACTCGGAATACCCAGACCTGCGTTTAATTTAAATGTTGGAAGTGGTTCACATGGATCAATGACCGCAAAAATGTTGGAAGGACT
>JBEDCT010000261.1:0-9655 GCA_041176665.1 Bacteroidota bacterium
CAGGGATTGTTGGTTTAAGCATAAATAAGAGCGATACAAGGTGTTTATTGAATCCTACTTCCCAAATCCAAAAGGAAGCAAGTCTTTCACAGAATGAAGCACGATGGTGCGCTTGTCCTGATTCACTAAGATCACACGAATCTTTTTCGTCTGACGGTTTTCAGTTTCCAACATGACTTGTCGACAAGATCCACAAGGAGATAACAAAAACTCACTAGGCATCAGATCTCCTCTAGCCACCACACAAATGGTTTCAATCGTTTCCGTTGGATAATTTGCGCCAGCGTAAAAAAGCACCACTCGCTCGGCACAGAGTCCGGATGGATACGCAATGTTCTCTTGGTTATTTCCTTTTAAGGTGAGTCCGCTCGACAAACGAACCGACGCTCCAACCTTGAATTGACTGTATGGTGCAAACGCTAAATCCATCGCCTCATAGGCCAAATGAACCAACTGAAGGTCCGATTCCGCTAGATTCTCCCAAGTGGAATGAAGCTCATAATCAAAGTGAAAAGATTTTTGCATAAAGCCTTCAACGCGCATTTTTACATGTTGTTACAATTAATCCGTTTTTCGTCCCCTTTTTCGAAGATCTCCACTGCATTTTTCTTAACTTCGTCTCCTTAAAATCAATTAAATGCAATCTTTAGAAGAAAAAGCGAGCTACGGTGTTGGAATGAGCATCGGTGAAAGTTTGAAAAATCAACAACTAGAGCACATCAACGTGAACTTGATGATGCAAGCCATTCAGGCGGTCTTCAATGATGAAACAACTGCTTTAACTCCGGATGAAGCAAACATTTTCATTCAACAATACTTGGACGAGAAAAAAAATGCTGCATTCAGCACAAACAAAACAGCAGGAGAAGAATTCTTGGCGGAAAACGCGAAAAAAGAAGGTGTTCAGCAAACCTTTTCTGGATTGCAATATGAAATCTTAACAGCTGGCGAAGGTGCAAAACCAAGTGCGACAGACAATGTAACGGTTCATTACCATGGAACATTGATCGATGGAACTGTTTTCGATAGTTCTGTTTTACGTGGCACACCTGCAACCTTTGGTGTTCACCAAGTAATCCCAGGATGGACGGAAGCTTTACAATTGATGTCCCTCAGATCTAAATTCCGTTTGTACATTCCACAAGAATTGTCCTATGGAGCAAATCCACACCCAGGTGGACCCATCCAACCATTCAGTGCACTTATTTTTGAAGTTGAACTATTAAACATTAACTAATGATTCGTTATACCCTATTAATTGCCTTAATTCTCGTACTACAAGCATGTGGTGGAGAAGAGAAAGTTGAATTGAAAACCATGCAAGAGAAATACTCCTATGTATTAGGATGTGAAATTGCTAAACCATTTATTACAGAAAGTCCGTTTAACAAAATGGATAAAGAAAAATTAGTGGAAGGATTTAAAAGCAAAGTTTCAGATTCAGAATTTGAAGGACTTTCTAAAACTGTGACGAAGTGCATCGGAAAAACAGGAAAAGAGTTCAACGAGAAATTCAGTGCAGAAGGATCATTGGCTGTGGGAAAAATCAACCGTCAACGCTTTGAAGGATACTTTAAAGACTTAGATGCCTTGCCACTGATTGACATTAAAATGGTCGAAAAAGGTTTCTCTGACGGACTAAACAAGTTAGACATCGAAGTTTTGAAAAATGAGGATCGCAAGAAAATCATGGCGGCTTTCGAAGTAGAAATGAATAAAAAATATGCAAAAATCACCGAGCAGTTCAAGGCAGCTGGTGAAGGATTCCTAGAAATGAACAAAACGAAACCGGGAATTATCACCACGGCGAGTGGACTTCAATACCAAGTAGTAAAAGCAGGAAAAGGAGCACATCCAACAGCAACTTCTAGTGTAAAGGTTCATTACCAAGGAAGCATCCCTGAAGGTGGAATCTTTGATAGTTCGATTGGAAGAGAGCCTGTTACTTTTGTGTTAAACCAAGTGATTCCAGGATGGACAGAAGGAATTCAATTAATGAACATCGGATCTAAATACAAATTCTTTATTCCTCAAGAATTGGCGTATGGCGGAAATCCACCACCAAATACCATCATCAAACCGTATTCTCCACTAATTTTTGAAGTTGAATTACTTTCAATCGAAAAAAGTGAAACACCTGATTTAGGAATCAACCCACAAGGGATTCGCTAAATATTTTGTATTTTTGATTCAAACAAACTCAGATGATCAAACGTTTTCTCTCCATTCTTTTTTTAGCAGCATTGTTTCTTCAAAGCTGTTCTGAAGATGTAAAACTAGCCGGTGACTTCAAAGAAACCGCTATCGTCTATGGTTTATTGGATCAAGCTGACTCCATTCATTACGTGAAAATCACACGGGCGTTCATCGGACCAGGAAATGCATTGGATATTGCTCAAATTGCGGATTCAAGTTATTTTGATCAAGTGGATGCAACCGTTTCGGAAGTCGTGAATGGTTCAGTTACCCGTACATGGATTCTGAAAGACACACTCATTCAAGACAAGGACACAAACGGATATTTCTATGGCCCTGAGCAAAAAGTGTATTATTTCAAAACACTACCAACGGGAGCAAATGAAGTCATTCAAACGTCCACTGACCCAATGAAATCGTCATTGAAACCAACTGCTCTTTACCGCTTTAATGCAAGCATCAATAATGGTGCGTTTGAGGTAAGTGGCGAAACAGCTTTAGTGCGCGGAATCACCACAAACTCTAGCTCTCAAAATTACACCTTCAAATTCGCGGATAGTCCGGGTGAGTATTTATCTTCAGGATTAGCGGTTTCAAATTCGGGGAATTCTTACCTCATAAATGGCCAACTTGACGTGGCTTACAACGAATACATCGCCGGAATCCCTTACACGAAAATGTACAATTGGAAAGTTGGTGAAAAAGAAGTGTCTCCCAATAGTTCCTTAACTTTCTCTGTGAGTGGTCGATCATTTTATGACTTAATGAAGCAAAGCATTGTGGAGGACCCACAAGTGGAAAAAAGAACGATGAAAGGAATCTACATCACCATTACTGGTGGTGCAGAAGAATTATATAATTACATCACGGTGAACAAACCAAGTTCTGGACTTGCACAAAGTAAACCAAGTTACACTAATCTTTCTGTTTCCAATGGTAAACGTGTTGTTGGAATCTTTTCTTCTCGTCAAACGGTGAAAATCTTCAAACCATTCTACACCTCTCCGCAACAAGCGTACATTCGTGCCATCGATAAGAAAAGTACACGCGAATTATGCCAAGGACCAATTACAGGAACGTATTTGTTCTGTTCTAATCATCCGGGTGACAACATCGTTAATCAAGAAGAATCCTACGCTTGTCAATAATTTTCCTAGGGTAAACTTCTAGGAGTTCGTATCTTTACCCTTGTGAGTGAAAGAATAACTTATTTTGCAGATGTCCTGCTGCCTGTTCCCATACATCAGGTTTTCACCTACCGCATTCCCTTCGAATTAAACGAGCATGTCCAAGCTGGACTGCGCGTCATCGTTCCCTTCGGGAAAAATAAATTACTCACTGGAATCGTTACTAGAATTCACGAAGAAATCCCCGCTGTTTATCAGGCGAAATACATTCTTCATTTGTTGGATGAACAGCCGATCATTACACCGAAACAATTGCAATTTTGGGATTGGATTTCATCCTACTACATGGCGCCAATTGGAGATGTGATGAATGCCGCTCTTCCAGCCAATTTCAAACTAGCCAGCGAAACAAAAATTCGCTTACATCCAGAGTTTGATACGGCGATTGATTTACTTCAAGAGCGAGAAAAAACCGTTGTTGAGGCCTTAGAAATGAAAGATCAATTGAGTTTGAAGGAACTTTCTGACATCCTAGGAATCAAGACCATTCAACCACTCATAAAAACAATGATTGAGCGTCGCATTGTTTCATCGAGCGAAGAAATCAATGACCGCTACGCTCCGAAAACTATATTGTGCGTTTCCTTAAACGAGATTTACTTGAAAGAGGAAGTTCTCAATGAATTCATCCAAGAATTGGAAGCAGGTGCACGCACCCAAAAACAAGTCGATGCCGTTCTTCAATTTCTAAAAGTCGGAATGGAACAAGGTGGAATCCACCTACCGATTTCAAAGAAAACACTTTTGGAAAATGAGGTGAGTGCCTCCGCAATCAGCACGCTTGAAAAACGTGGGTTCTTTGTTTTAGAGCGTTTTCAAATCGACCGACTCAGTGGACTCAATCGAGAATTGAATGGATTTAAACCGTTAACAGAGGCACAGCAAACGGCATTAACCGAAGTCGAAGTCAGTTTTGAAGAAAAACAAGTGACCTTACTTCACGGTGTTACCGGATCGGGGAAAACAGAAATTTATGTCCAATTGATTCAATCGTATTTAGACCTCGGCAAACAAGTGTTGTTTTTACTTCCTGAAATTGCCTTAACGACACAATTAATCCAACGTTTATCAGCTTATTTCGGCGAACAAGTTGGCGTCTATCATTCGAAGTTTAACCAAAATGAACGTGTGGAGATCTGGAATCATGTCCTACACAACGACCCCAACAAATACCGCATTATTTTAGGAGCCCGTAGTGCAGTTTTTCTTCCATTTCAAGACCTAGGATTCATTATTGTAGACGAAGAACACGAAA
This sequence comes from Bacteroidota bacterium, assembly GCA_041176665.1. Taxonomy (GTDB): domain Bacteria; phylum Bacteroidota; class Bacteroidia; order Flavobacteriales_D; family Crocinitomicaceae; genus UBA952. The sequence goes on from JBEDCT010000261.1 coordinate 4,639, forward strand.
GTTCCTTTAAGCAATATGATCCATCTCCACGCTACCATGCAAGAGATGCAGCGATTGTATTAGGTTCCTTGCACGATGCGAAAGTGCTACTTGGCACGGCAACACCTGCACTAGAAACCTATTACAACGCGAAACAAGGCAAATTCGGATTGGTTGAGTTAAATGAACGCTTCAAAGGACTCAAATTACCGGAGATTTGGTGTGCGGATTTGAAACGCGAACGCAAACTGAAAAACATGCAATCGCATTTTACACCGATGATTTTAGAAGAAATGCAATCCGCATTGAACAAAGGTGAACAAATCATGCTGTTCCAAAACCGCAGAGGTTACACACCGTTATGGTCCTGTGAAGTCTGTAATTGGACTCCAAAATGTACCAATTGTGACGTTTCGCTCACATACCACAAACACAGTAATTTATTAAAATGTCATTACTGTAGTTTCACCACCGCGCCGATTGGAAGTTGCACAGCTTGTGGAAGTAACCGCCTACAAATGCTTGGTTTTGGAACCGAGAAAATCGAAGATGAATTGTCGATTATGTTCCCTGATAAAGTGGTCAAACGTCTCGATTTGGACACCACGCGATCGAAACATGCCTACGAGGAAATCATCGAAGAATTTGAACAACGAAGAATTGACATTCTTATCGGAACCCAAATGATTACCAAAGGACTCGATTTCGACCACGTTTCCATGGTGGGAATCCTCGATGCCGACATGTTATTGAATCGACCAGATTTTCGTGCTTACGAACGTTCCTATCAACTGATGTCTCAAGTGGCAGGTAGAGCTGGGAGAAAAGATAAACGCGGAAAAGTCATTATTCAAACAGGAAATCCAGATCATTGGGTGATTCAATTAGTCCAAGAACACGATTACAAAGGATTCTATCACCAAGAAATCATTGAACGCCAACAATTCTTTTATCCACCGTTCTACAAAATGATTCAACTGACCTTGAAACACACGAACGAACAAGTGGTGCATGCGACTTCCATTGAATTGGCTGATCAACTAAAATCTGTGTTTAAAGAACGTGTCTTAGGACCGGAATTTCCGATAATCAAACGGATTCAAAATTATTATTTGAAGGAAATCAAATTAAAGATTGAGCGCAGTGCTCCCGAACGTAAAGTCAAGGAGAAAATCCGTGAAATCATTGACCAATTTTACGCAAAACCTGCGAACAAGTCCGTAAAAATTGTCATCGACGTCGATCCGATGTAATCATTAGACATAAAAAAAAGGAGTCCTTTCGAACTCCTTTTCAATGCTATTCAAAGCCGGCCAACAAGTGGTTTACTGGTGGTAGGTGGTTATTGACCCGCCTTGAATTATCCTAAATAACTTTTCAGCACTCTGTTTTTCGTTGTATGTTTCAAACGACGAATTGCCTTCTCTTTGATTTGACGAACACGTTCGCGAGTTAGGTCAAACTTATCTCCAATTTCCTCTAACGAAAGTGGCGCTTTTCCTTCCAAACCATAGAACATGCTAATGACTTCACTTTCTCTTGGCGTTAAGGATGTTAATGATCGGCGAATATCGCTTCTTAACGATTCTAAAACCAAATTAGCTTCTGGACTTGGTAACGAATCACCTTGCATGACATCGTACATACTTGAAGTCGATTCATCTCCTTCAATTAATGGTGCATCCATGGAAACGTGACGTCCGTTTTGAGAAAGTGTTTGTTTCACTTCTTCCGGCGTTACATTTAAGAACTCAGCTAACTCATCTGCCGAAGGTGGACGCTCTAACTTTTGTTCTAATTCCGAGTAGGCACGATTGATTTTGTTGATGTTACCGATTTTATTCAACGGTAAACGTACGATACGCGCTTGTTCAGCTAATGCTTGAAGAATCGACTGACGAATCCACCATACAGCGTATGAAATGAACTTGAATCCACGTGTTTCATCAAAACGTTCCGCAGCTTTGATCAAACCTAAGTTTCCTTCGTTGATCAAATCTGGCAAAGCCAAACCTTGATTTTGATATTGTTTAGATACAGAAACAACGAAACGTAAATTCGCTTTCGTTAAGCGTTCTAGTGCCGTTCGATCCCCTGCTTTGATTCGTCGAGCTAACTCAACTTCTTCATCTGCAGTGATCAAGTCTACACGACCGATTTCCTGTAAATACTTGTCTAAAGATGCGGTTTCCCTGTTGGTAACCTGTTTCGCGATTTTTAACTGCCTCATTTTTTTTGTTTGTTGCGTGTCCTTTTACTCCCTTAAAGAAGAAAAGGTTCTGTTTTAACGCACTTTTTTTTATTAAGTAACGTTTTTTCGAGCCGAAACCACCTATAAATGAATATTGATGGCACTTGAATGAATATTGCAAATGATTGATTGACTTACCATTAAATTTATTTTTCAAAAAATATATGAAAGCGAAAAAAAAGTAGTTATAGATAAAAAAACTTTCATGAAAAATCGTCAATGTTTAGAATGCGCCGTTAAACTAGTTGGAAGAAGAGACCAGAAATTTTGTTCGGATTACTGCCGAAACTCTTTTAACAACCGAATCAATGAAGACGCAAACATGGTTGTCCGACGGATAAATGCCATTTTGCGGAAAAATCGTCGAATCCTTGCCAACTTGAATCCAGATGGAAAAAGAACAGTTGAAGGAATACTCCTCGCAGAGGAAGGATTCAATTTCCATTATTACACGAACGTTTATTCCACAAGAAAAGGATCGAGTTACGTTTTTTGTTACGATTTTGGTTATATTCGAATCAATAATGACCAATACATGTTGGTCCAAAAACAAGACTACGTAAAATAAAGACCTTCATGTCAGCGAACGAACAAATCAAGTGTCCAAATTGTGGGACAAACATCGATGTTACCAATATTCTTTCTCATCAGCTTGAAGTAGAGTATCAGGCCAAATATCAAGCGCAAATTCAATCTGAACAAGCAAAAATGACTGAGCTTGTGGATAAACTTCGCGAGGAGAAGTTAGCGTTTGATGAAAAAAAGAAAAGGGAAAATGAACTTTTTCATGAGCGATTAGAAACATCCATCAAAGAAGAGCGAAGTAAAATTGAGGAGAAACTTAAATTGAAAATTACTCAAGAACAAAGTGAGCAATTTGATGCGTTGCAAAAAGAACTCAATGAAAAGTCAGCTCAGGTAAGCGAACTCAACAAGACAAAAGCGGAGGTCGAACGACTGAAACGTGAAAAAGAAGAGGCACAATCCATTGCACAATTAGCTGCGGAAACAAAAATGAATGAACTCCTTCAACTTGAAACAGAGAAAATCAAAAAACTCGTTGAGGAGAACAATGAATTGAAGATTAAGGAACTTCAGAAAAAATTGGATGATCAAAAAACGCTCACCGAAGAAATGAAACGCAAACAGGAACAAGGTTCCATGCAATTACAAGGTGAGGTACAAGAATTGGCGATTGAAGAGTGGCTGGGTGCACAGTTTCCATTGGACACCATTGAAGAAATTAAAAAAGGAGCGCGTGGAGGCGATTGCATTCAAATCGTTAACACACGCACGGATCAAAATTGTGGTAAAATCTATTACGAAAGCAAGCGCACCAAAGATTTCCAACCCGGATGGATTGCGAAATTCAAAGCAGATATGCGTGAAAAAGGGGCTGACATCGGCGTTTTAGTGACGGAAGCCATGCCTTCGGAATTACAACGTATGGGAATGAAAGACGGCGTATATGTGTGTACTTACGAAGAATTTAAAGGATTATCGGGAGTGCTTCGGGAAACTGTTATTCAAGTCCACGCTGCACTAGGTTCTCAAGTGAACCGTGGCGATAAAATGCACATGTTGTACGACTTCTTAACCAGCACCAATTTCCGTATGCAAGTGGAAGCAATTGTAGAAGGATTTACCTCATTGAAAAATGGACTTGAAACAGAAAAACGATCCATGCAACGAATTTGGAAAGAACGCGAGAAGCAAATTGAAAAAGTCATCATGAATACCATTGACATGCATGCATCCATTCGAGGAATTGCTGGAAATGCGATTCAAAGTGTCAAGGCCCTTGAATTACCTGGAGAAAGTGATGATGATTTTATCGAATAGAACGTATACCGGTTCTGCAGGACGCCAAAGTCTAATTGATCTCGAAATTCCTGAAAAGTTCAACGGAGAACTCATCGTATTCGTTCATGGATTCATGGGATTTAAAGATTGGGGAGCTTGGCATCTTGTTCAGCGGTTTTTTACCGAAAAAGGATATGGATTCTGTAAATTCAATCTCAGTCACAACGGGGGCACTATCGAAAATGGACTTGACTTCCCGGACGAAGGGGCATTTGGAAACAACCGCTATTCCTATGAACTATTTGATATTGAATGTGTCCTAAAATGGGTGAGTTCACAGGTCGATTTTGAGAAAATTCGACTCATCGGACATTCCCGTGGCGGAGGTGCGGTTATTTTAGCCGGATCCAAATTCGCCAACTCCTACCCTATTTCCTCGATTCATACATGGGCGGCGATATCAGATATCGGCATGCGTTTTCCAAGTGGTGAAGAATTGGAAAAATGGAAAAAAGATGGGGTACGTTACGTGAAGAATGGACGCACAAAACAAGATTTACAGCAATACTTTACGCTTTATGAAGATTTTAAAAACCATGAATCCGAATTAAATATTCAACAAGCCATCCAAAAACTTCGTATTCCCATATCTATTCACCACGGTGATCAAGATTCTTCCGTTCCGATTACGGAAGGAGAATCCCTAGCGCAATGGTCGAATGTAACCTTGCGACTTATTCCTGGGGCGGATCACGTTTTTGGAGCATCACATCCGTGGAACAAAACTATGCTACCATCTGAATTATCTGTTTTGTGCGAAGAGACATTAAAAAGAATGAAATAAAAAAAGGCTGCAGTTTCCTACAGCCTTAAAACGAGGGAGAAAGACGGGTCTCGAACCCGCGACCTCTGGTACCACAAACCAGCGCTCTAACCAACTGAGCTACATTCTCCGTTTTTAGTGGGTGCAAATATATTAAATCT
>JBEDCT010000262.1:0-4891 GCA_041176665.1 Bacteroidota bacterium
AGTTGAACACTTGGAATCCAAAACTGTGCATTTGGACGTCCCTGAGATTCCGTTTTGTACGGATCGAACCAGTTGCTTATTCCCGTGTAGAAAAAATTGTAATGTTTGCTGTCCACTTTACAAAGTGCATCCAATTGAACCGGCTTGGAATTTTTACCATATTTAACATAGTAATTGGCGTCTAATTGAGGCCAAAAACGATTTGCTCCCGTGTAGAAATCAACCAGGATGTTCATGCTCCCTTGTGCACTGACTCCCATTCTGTCATTCTTCCAAATTCCTTGCGAAACGCCGAGGTCTGTTTGACCGATGCCAAAAAGCAATGAAGTAGTATGTAGATTTCCGAAAACAGTGGTTTTATCTGTGAGTCCGCGGCCATAACCGATGGCCGTAAATGGAATAGGAATGGATCCAATTCCAGGGATTTTTGCCACGGCTCCACCGAAATTCCCAGTGATGACTTGCTGTCCTCTTTTCAATGGTTCAACAAAGCGTGCGGGGGCACAACTTGCTAATCCGATGAGGACCAATAAAAAAACTAGATTTATTCGATACATGCATCAAAGATAGAAACTTTGTACAAATCAAATTCATTACCTTTGTTCCATGGCAGGATCAAGTTACGGTACGCTTTTTAAACTCAGTACGTTTGGCGAATCTCATGGAGATGCCATTGGTGGTGTCATCGATGGTGTTCCAGCGAATGTTGACTTGGATTTAGTTGCTATTCAGCAGGAATTAAATCGACGTAAGCCCGGACAATCTGACATAACAACACCACGTGTTGAAGCAGATCAGGTTCAGTTTCTTTCGGGAATTTTCGAAGGAAAAACAACGGGGACTCCGATTGGCTTTATCATTCCAAATTCGAATGCAAAAAGTGAGGATTACCTGCACATGAAGGATGCTTTTCGTCCGTCGCATGCCGATTTTACTTATCAACAGAAATACGGTTACCGCGATTTTCGTGGTGGTGGAAGAAGTAGCGCAAGAGAAACGGCAAGTCGCGTCGTTGCCGGAGCGATTGCCAAACAACTTTTGCAATCGATGGGAATTCAGTTTAGTACCTATGTTTCTCAAGTGGGAACAATTGCCCTAAACACAAAAGAATTTCACACACTATCAGAAATTGAAGCAAGTCCCGTTCGTTGTCCGGATGCAACTGTTGCCAAACAAATGATTGCTCGAATAGAAGAAATTAAAAATCTAGGTGATTCGATTGGTGGGACAGTTCAATGTGTCATTACAGGCGTTCCAGTTGGACTGGGCGAGCCAATTTTCGATAAATTACATGCGGAATTAGGGAAAGCGATGTTGTCCATCAATGCCGTAAAAGGTTTTGAAATTGGATCTGGATTTTCTTCCTTAGGAATGACAGGCAGTGAGCACAATGATGTATTTCTGTCAAATGGAGAAACGAAAACCAATCATTCTGGTGGTATTCAAGGTGGAATTTCAAATGGAATGCCCATTGATTTTCGCGTGGCCTTTAAACCAGTAGCGACCATCATGCAGGACCAAGATTCCATTGATCGAGATGGAAACGAAATCACCATTGAGGGAAAAGGACGTCACGATGCCTGTGTTTTACCGAGGGCAGTTCCCATTGTTGAGGCAATGGCAGCCATCGTTATCTTAGATTTTTATTTACGAAATAAAGCAACTCACCTTTAAAAATTAGAAGTATGTTACAACGCATTCAAACCGTTTATTTCATCATTGTCATGGCTATTTTGTCCAGTTTATTGTTTGGAATGGAGCTATTTACCATGTCCGATGGAAAACTCAATTACACGCAATCCGTGTTTGGTGTCGAGCGTCAAGATGTCAAAGGTGGTTATGTAGAATGGTTAAGTAATTACCAGTTCACGTATGTATTCGTCATTTTTCTTGTCCTGTTCACGTTCGTTGCGATGATGTCGTATAAAAACTTGAAACGTCAATATACCTTGGCGAAAATGACACTTTTCATTTACTTGTTATTTGTACTTGCGGTCATTTTGGTAACGACTTTCGGAGTGAACGGCTATTCTCCAAAAGAAATTACAGGAGTTCATGTGGGAATTGGTTTTTACGTGCTCGTTTGTGGATTGCCATTTACATACTTTGCGATGAAAGGCGTTCAAAAGGACAAAGTACTATTGGATTCTTTGAATCGTTTGAGGTAGATAAAGGTCTTTTATTAGACATTTCTTGAGAACTGTCAAACTATTTATTATCCGTATCTTTGCCCGCCCAACTTACGGGAATTAGACTATGAATTTCTTATCCATTGAAAACTTAACCAAATCATACGGCGAGCGAATGATTTTCGCAGACCTCACATTTGGCATCGACCAAGGTCAAAAGGTAGCCATTGTTGCTAAAAATGGATCGGGGAAAACGACAATGATGCGGTGCATTATGGGAATGGAACCCGTTGATTCTGGTAAGGTGACTTTCCGAAAGGATATTCGCGTGGCTTTCATGGAGCAAACGGAAAACATGCGTGAGGATCAAACGATTTTGGAATCGATTTTTGATCACGACCTACCGGAGTTGAAATTAATCAAAGAATACAATATTGCGGTCGCCAAAAACGACGAAGCAAAATTAGAAGAATTGTATCAGTCGATCACGGAATTAAACGCGTGGGACACAGAAGTACGTGTACAGCAAATTCTTTCGGTATTGAAATTAGAGGACATGGATAAACGCATCAGCGAATTATCCGGTGGACAAAAAAAGCGTGTTGCTTTGGCCAAAGTATTGCTTTCTGATGCCGATTTTTTAATTCTCGATGAGCCAACCAATCACTTGGATTTGGATATGATTGAATGGTTAGAGAACTATTTATCCTCTTCAAAATCAACCATATTAATGGTAACGCACGACCGTTATTTCCTTGAAGTTGTCTGTGATACAATCTTAGAATTAGCAGATCAAACGATTTACCGTTACAAAGGGAATTTCTCTTATTACTTAGAGAAAAAGGCTGAACGTCAGGAACAAACGCAATCGACGATTGAAAAAGCTAAAAATACCTTCCGCAAGGAATTGGATTGGATTCGACGTCAACCGAAAGCTCGTGGAGTCAAACAAAAAGCTCGCGTGGACGCCTTTCAAGATGTGAAAAAAGTAGCTTCCCAACGTTTGGATGAGGACGAACTAGAGTTGCCAGTTAAAATGGAACGACTAGGTTCGAAAATCGTTGAATTTCACAAAGTAAGCAAATCTTATCCAAATCGAGTGATCTTAAATGATTTCTCCTACAATGTTCAACGTCAAGAACGCTTAGGAATTGTTGGAAATAATGGTGCTGGAAAAACGACCTTCCTGAAAATGTTGGTTGGACAAGAAGAGGTGGATAAAGGAAAAATTATTCTTGGAGAAACCGTTGTATTTGGTTATTACTCCCAAGATTTAATTAAAGTAAATGACGATTTTAAAGTGATTGACGTTGTGCGTGAAGTGGCAGAATACATTCCATTGGAAAAAGGACGTCAAATGTCCGCAGCACAATTGTTGGAACGATTCTTATTCCCTCGTGACATGCACTATCAATTCGTGCACAAGTTAAGTGGGGGAGAAAAACGACGCTTGAAATTGTTGCGCGTTCTGATGAGTAATCCGAATTTCTTGATTCTCGATGAGCCAACAAATGACTTAGATATCTTTGCGATGTCCGTTTTGGAGGAATATTTACGCCAATTCCAAGGCTGTTTGATTGTCGTTTCTCACGACCGATATTTCATGGATAAGATGGTGGATCACTTGTTTGTTTTTGAAGGACAAGGTGAATTGAAAGATATCGTAGGAAATTACACGGTTTTCCGTCAACAACAGTTGGACAAAAAACGTGGCGTTAAACAAAACATCACCAAGGAAGAACCAGAGATTAAGGAAAAAACCATATCTCCATCGGTAGTAGAACCGAAAAAACGAAAATTATCCTTCAAAGAAAAAGAGGAATACGAAACCATCGAGCGTCGCCTTCCTGAATTAGAAAAAACGAAGGATGAATTGACTTTGACCTTGTCTAGCGGGGAATTGTCCAATGAAGAGCTAATGAAAAATGGAACAGCATTAGGAAAAGTAGTAGAGGAAATCGATTCATTGACGGAGCGTTGGATTGAATTAGCAGAGTTTATCTAGGCAACTATTCTTTTCAATAAAACGTCTTTTTTTGCGTTGTTCAACTTATTTGACCAACTTTAGTCCTCAAATCAGATTACATGAAGTTATTACACATCTTCTTTTTATTATGTTGCGTGATTTTTTTCGGGAAATCCCAAGCTCAAACCTTGGTATTTGCTGAGTTAACCGGTTCACCAAACATGAATACGACAGGATGGAATTTAACCGGCGCAGCAGCGACAGGAGACACCGGAGGAGATGTAAATTTCGATCCAGATGAGTTGATTCTCACCAATAACGTCGGAAATTCAAGTGGTGCCATTTTTTACAATCAAGCCATTGACTTAGGAACCTGTTACCAATGGAACGTTCAATTTGATTTTCGCATGTTCGATGGGACCAGTGCTGATGGCATCGCTTTTTGTTTCTTGGATGTCCCGCCAACTGGATTCGTTTCAGGAGGTGGTGTTGGGATTCCTTCCACAGCAAATGGAATTAAAGTCGTTTTTGATACCTACAATAACTGCGGCGGAGCAAATCCGGAAATTCAAATCTACAGTGGACCAGGATACAATGAATGCATCGCGGGGATCACCACCTTAAACAATGTTGGTGGAAACTTAAATTTCCTTCGTTCGAACACCTACAATACAGCAGTCATCAGTTACAATTATGGTGTGGTAACTGTTTCCGTGAATGGAACACAATATTTAACAGGAACCTACAATTTGAACTTTGCAGGATACATGGGCTGGACGGCAAGTACAGGTGGATC
>JBEDCT010000263.1:0-2500 GCA_041176665.1 Bacteroidota bacterium
TCGTCTCCTTGTATGTTTATGACTACATCGAATCCTGGATTTAAAGCAGCAACTTCTGCGCAACGATCCGTTCCACTTTGATGTGATTCACTTGTTAAACAAACATTTCCGCCAAAGCGAAGCACCTCATCTACGATGCGTTGATCATCCGTCGCTACGATCACTTTAGTCAATGAATTCGACTTTAACGCTCCTTCGTAAACGCGTTGAATCATGGACTTTCCTTTCAGGTCAATCAATGGTTTTCCCGGGAAACGAGAGGACGCGTAGCGAGCGGGAATGATTCCAAGTACTTTCATTAAAATTTCATTTGGAGTTGTGCAATAAAGTTTCTCGGAGGCTGAATGTCCCCTGGTCGAGTTGAATATTCAGCATTAAATACGTTGTTTACAATAAAGCTCAAGCGGAAATTATCCGTGATTTTATAGGCAATTCGAGCATCAATAACGAGGTTACCACCGTTGTACTTTTGTCGGTATTCTTTCAATCCAGGAAGAATGTAAACGGTGCTATTTACTGCTGGATCTAGGTCTGACTCAAAAACGCGGTCAATGTTGCGCATGAAACTATTATAACGAGTTGAAACGCCGAAACTCCATTCTTTATAATTGGCTTCGATGTCCGCTTTTGCCAAATGTTTGAAACGGTATTTCAACATATTGGTATTTGTATCGGAATACGTTGCTGTGTACAGTGAGTTATTATTTAAACTGATGGGATTCATGTACGTGTATCCCAGAAGGGATATTAATTCTACATTTCCTAATTTACCCATGGAATTGAAGGAGAAATCCAATCCGGAAATTCTTGCTTTCTCGACATTTTGCGCTTGGAACCCAACCCAATCGCTTACGTTGTAATTACCGCTGGTCAAGAAGGTAATGTCTTCTGCACTTGGATTAATCGGATCCAATGGTTTCTGAGAAATGGGATTAAAGTAAATGAAGGAAAACTCCATCATGTTACTATATTGGTTCACAAAAGCTGCAACATCAATGAATCCCTTCCAAGAGCCGATTTTCACTCCTTGTTTGATCCCAATTTCACCAGCCCAACCAATTTCTGGAGTTAAAAATGGATTTGGAAAAATGTTCAAAGCCCCCACAGATGTTTGGGTGTAACGCTCCGCAACCGAAGGATAACGAATTCCTTGTCCAAAGGAAGCGCGCAAGTGCGTGTATTTCGCGGCTTGATAGTGAATCCCTGTTCGCATAATCGGATAAAAAGGAATTTTGATGTTCTTTTTTTCAGAAATCATAAAATCGGTGTCCCCACTTTTTCCATCCATTTGGAAATATTCGAGACGTGCTCCAGCACTGAAATCCCATTTTCCTTTGTGTAATTCTAGTTGTGAATACAAGGCAAGGTTTTCTGAATGATGGTCACCGAATAAATTTGAACGAACAACATTGTAAATATTGGATGCTCCAGAGGTCAATGTCCCGCCATTTTTAAATTGCTTTTGAACGGAATAATCGGCAAAATAAATCACCGCCCCATTGCTTTGACTAGGATTATTGATGTTTGCATTGTGTGCGTAGTATACACGTGTCTTCAGGTGATGTAAATTGTTCTTTTTATCAATGAATTTCACATACGGATCAATAAACAAACGTTGTCCCAAGTTATATGTTAATGTAGACGCTGCATTGCTGGTATCGGCGCCTCCACTTGGAATATATCCCAAAGAATCACTTTGCCAAATCAAGAAACTGCCCGTTTTCTGTGCTTGATAATTGAATCCAAGACCTGCTTTTAATCTCGTGGCTGTTTTGGGGCGAAAATAAATGGTTCCGCTCACACGTCCACGGTTTTCAATTTCGCCTTGACGGTATCCGTCGTTTTTAAAAAGGGTTGTAGAAATCGTATAGCCCGTGTAACGATTCATTTTGGAGTGATAAGCTTCTACTTGTTGAAACATGGGTGACTTATCCCACCATTTGAGACTCGCTCTGGCAGGATCGCCATAGATGCCATTTTGGATTTTAATTTTCGTTTCAGGGGTTGATTTTGGTTCCTTTTCCGCTAAAGCAATTACTCCGTTTAAGGCTCCACTGCCATATAAAACAGAAGAAGCACCTTTCATCACCTCAATTTGTGCCGCTTGTTCCATTGGAATCGCGTTCCACTGTGTATCACCGGCATAACCCGAAAGCAAGGGCATTCCGTTCCATAATAGCAAGACTCGACTTCCTGTTCCGTAAGCAAATCCGGATCCACCGCGAATGCTGACTTGTCCATCCATAGTGTTCACACCCGGAGTTTGGTCTACTGCTTGTTCTAAGTCCGTAATTCCTTTGTTATCGATTAATTGTGGTTTGATGATTTCCATCGAAACAGGTATTTCTTCAATGGCTTGTTTGCGTTTTCCGGCACTGACCACAACAGTTGTCTCGTCCTTCGTTCTTGGTTTTAAGAAAATCGTGATTGGACCAGCTGATTTAATTTCAATCGTGTCATTGACAAATTGAATCATGGAAACAATGACTTTCACTGGATA
>JBEDCT010000264.1:0-4062 GCA_041176665.1 Bacteroidota bacterium
GTCAGGGCTTTTTTTATGGGTTTAATTTTCTGTTTCTTCTTGTGTTTCTTCTTGTTCATCAAACGGGAAATGTGTGCGTTTAGACCCGGCATACGTTTCAAACATACGGAAACTGCATTCCAAGTCGCCGTTGAATACTTTGTGTTTTACGCTTGGACGCAGTCCAATGGATTTCAGTCCTTCTTCACTTGATGTGATAATCCAAGCTTGCGAATTAGTCATCGTGTGCTTAAGCCAATTACCGATGTTTTCATACAATTCATGGGTGTTTGCTGCCAATCGTTCTCCGTAAGGTGGATTGGTTAAAATAAAAATTTCTTCATCTTCCTCTTTGGTGATTTCATCAAAGGAACAAACTTTTGTTTCGATGAAGCGACCGAAACTCATCGCACGTAAATTGCGACGTGTTTTCAGAATCATTTCATCAGATAAATCCGACCCCATGATTCTACATGGAAGGGAGCGTACATTTCTTAGCGCATTATCGTAAATATCGTTCCAAACAGTTTCGTCGTAATTTATTAAATTCTTGAAGGCGTAATGTTGACGCTCGATGTTCGAAGGAATTCCAGAAGCTAATAAAGCTGCTTCCATTAAAAGTGTTCCCGAACCACAAAACGGATCTAGGAAGGTTGTTTTACGGTCCCATTTCGATAGACGAATTAAACTTGCTGCAACAACTTCATTGATTGGAGCGTCGCCAACAGCTTCGCGGTATCCGCGTTGGAAAAGTGGAATTCCACTGGTGTTTAGTGAAATCGTCACTTCGTTTTCTTTGATGTATAAGTCAAATAGTACTTGTGGACGTTTTAATTCCACATCTGGACGATCATCGAATTCATTGCGGAAAGAATCCACAATGGCATCTTTTACCACTAAATATGGGTATTGAGTGTTATTAAACAAAGTCGAGAAAACAGCGCCTTTTACTGCGAAAGTTTTTGATCCGTGGAAAATTTCAGTCCACTTAATTTTCATTGATTTACGGTACAAATCCTCTTCTGACTTAATGTAGAATTTATCGAGCTCTACAAGAATCGAAATAGCGCAACGTGCATGTAAATTTAAATAATAGACATCTTTCCATGAACCCTTGATGCGCACAGCGCGGTTCAATTGTTCTGTTTTTGGGTACCCAAGTTCTTCCAATTCTTCCACTAATGTTTGCTCAAATCCAAATAAACATTTCAGTGTGATTGTTATCTCTTCATTATTTCCCATACTCTTCTTTTCCATTTTCTCGTGATAAGGTCTAACTTTGTACAAAAGAACGAATTTGCGAAGTTTCTGGACCTTTATTTTATCACTTTTTTTCATTCTTGGTACAGAATGTTACGGCCAACAGAAAATAGGACTGGTTTTAAGTGGTGGTGGAGCTTCTGGAGTAGCGCATGTTGGGGTGTTGAAAGCACTCGAAGAAAGAAATATTCCCATTGATTTCATCGTTGGAACTTCGGCAGGTGCACTTGTTGCAAGTATGTATTCAAGTGGATACACACCCAAGGAAATCGAAGCTTACGTCTTGAGTGAGCCCTTTCAATTAATGGTGAAAGGGGAATTGGAAGCAGACAAAAAATTCTTCTTTTTTGATGATTCGAATACCAGTAGCATGTTTAATATTCCTTTTTCTAAGGATAGTATTCTACAGAAGTCTATTCCTATGTCTTTCGTTAATCCACGTTATTTTGATTTTGAAATGCTTCGTATTTTGGGTCGAACCAGTGCATCCGTTGGTAATGATTTCAATAAGTTGTTTATCCCATTTCGCTGTGTAGCATCTGATGTGGTTCGAAAGGAAAGCATCGTTTTTACCAATGGAAATTTGAATGAAGCGGTTCGCGCATCAATGACATTCCCTTTGTATTTAAATCCAATTCGCATCAATGGAGTCCTTTATTTTGACGGTGGCTTGTACGATAATTTTCCTCTGAACACCATGTATGAGCAATTTGATGCTGACTTTATCATCGGAAGTAACGTGACTAAGAATGACATCAAAGCGAATGAAAACGATTTTTTCGGAATGATTTCTAGTATGATGATGACACCAACGAATTACGTGTTACCATGCCAAGAGGGAATACTTATTGAACCAAAAACCGAAGTAGGCACCTTCGACTTTAAAGATGTTCAGCAGGCTATTAATGATGGCTACCAGGCGACGATGTTGAAATTGGATTTGTTGGAACAATACATTAACGTTCGGGAGAATCCAGATTCCCTCGCCCGCAGAAGATCCGAATTTCTTGCTAAAGTGCTTCCCATACAGGTTTCCTCGGTAAAAACATCCTCTATGAAAAAGAATGAATTCAAGTATGCAACTAAGTTCATTTTACCCAAAAGAAGTCACCGTATTTTAGATGAATCGGAACTAAAGGAACGTTATTTTCGTCTGGCTTCAACACCACAAATTGACTTTCTTTATCCTAATTTTGAGTCCAAACCAGATGGGACACTCCAGCTCAACTTACTCGTGAAAAAGTCAAAGGAGTTTCGTGCTGATTTTGGCGGACTCATTTCGTCGAGAGCGGTAAATACAGGTTACTTTAACTTAAGTTTTCGAAGTATCGGACGTGTGGCACATAAAGTCAATGCGGAATCGTATTTCGGCAAGTTCTATGGATCCCTTCGAACGAATTATGAATTGGTTATCCCTTCTGTTTTTCCGATATCAGTAAATGGATATTTTACCTTAAACCGTTGGGACTATTTTCGAAGTTTCGCTACATTTTTTGAGGATGTCAAGCCTTCATTTCTTGTACAAAATGAAGTGTATGGTGGAATAAAGGTGAAGTTGCCTTTAGGGAATAACGCACGGTGGACCATGGACGCACGTTATTTTAGTTTGGAGGATGATTATTACCAGTCTAATCAGTTTACAAATAAGGATACAGCAGATTTTACGCGCTTTTATGGCACATCCCTTAGTTTGGAATACACAAAGAATAGTTTAAATAAAAAACAATTTGCTACCGAAGGACATTTTTTTCAAGTCAAAGCTAGATATGTGAATGGATTCGAACGTACCGTTCCTGGCACAACTTCCATTCTAAAGGATACGGTGGAAAAAGATCATCAATGGTTAAGTCTGCAAGCGGAATTCCAATCTTTTTTACTCAAAAATGGCCCATTTCATCTAGGATTCCATGGTAAGACCGTCTTGAACAGTCAGTCTTTGTTTGCGAACTACACGGCGAGTTTATTGTCCATGCCTGCGTTCAACTTAATTCCTGACATGGAGACATTTTTCTTGCCGGAATACCGAGCAACTCAATACCTTTCCCTTGGAACAAATTTGATCTTTGAATTGACCAATAAATTGGACTTGCGTTTAGACGTTTATTATTTCCAACCCATTGTTCAATTACAACAAAATGTGGATGGAACGATTCAATATGGAAAACCGTTACAAGTACGTTCCGTTGTGGCATCGAGTTCTGTCTTATATGACACGCCTATCGGACCTGTCAGAGCAACATTGAATTACTTCCCTGCACAAGAAAGTCCTTTGTTTTTTCAACTAAGTTTTGGATACATCTTGTTTAATGAACGGGCGGTTCGTTAACGTAAAAAGTTTCCCTTAAATCAGTCCTCTTGATCGAAGGAATTCATCTAAACTTTCGATGTCTCCATAGAGCACCTCGCGAGCTTTACTTCCTTGGAACGAACCAATGATTCCCATGCCTTCTAATTGATCAACGATTCGACCAGCACGGTTATAACCCAGTTTCAATTTACGTTGCAGTAAGCTTGCGGAACCTTGTTGGTTGATTACGACTATTCGAGCTGAATCCACGAACATTGGATCGATTTCATTCATGTCCATTTCACCACCTGATTCACTTCCTTCTGCGGTATATTCTGGAAGAATCAACGCTTCTGGATATGCTCGTTGGTCCCCAATGAAGCTACAAATCTCCTCTACCTCTGGCGTATCAACGAATCCACATTGTAATCGTTTGATGTCCGAACCTGTTGAAATCAACATGTCTCCTCGTCCAATCAATTGATCTGCGCCTGAGGCATCCAAAATGGTTCTAGAGTCAATTTTCGAAAGTACAC
>JBEDCT010000265.1:0-4207 GCA_041176665.1 Bacteroidota bacterium
ATTCCAATCCAAAGATGGATTAAAAGATTTGTTGGAAAACAACATGGATGGTGATCCACTTTACCCAATCATTCACTTGGAGGACGAAGATATTGAAGTGGCATTTACGCATGGACGAACATACGGTGAAGATTACTATTCTTTTGTGAATGGACAGCATACAACACAAGGTGGAACGCATCAAAGTGCTTTTCGTGAGTCTGTGGCGAAAGTTATTCGCGACTTTTACAACAAAAACTACGAAGCATCGGACATTCGTCAGTCCATTGTGGCAGCGATTGCTGTGAAAGTAATTGAACCCGTCTTCGAATCGCAAACCAAAACAAAACTTGGATCTCAGGAAATCGAACCAGGAGGGAAGTCCATGCGGGCTTTTATCAATGATTTCTTGAAAGATAAATTAGATAATCACCTACATCGCAATCCGGATGTAGCGGAAACAATCGAAAAGAAAATCAAGCAGTCCGAACGCGAACGTAAGGAACTAGCTGGAATTCGTAAAATCGCTCGTGACCGCTCGAAAAAATCGAATTTACACAATAAAAAATTGCGGGATTGTCGTTCGCATTTAACGGACTTGAAGGACGAAAAACGCGAGCAAACAACTTTGTTTATTACCGAGGGTGATTCAGCAAGTGGATCCATCACGAAGTCGAGAGATGTGAGCACGCAAGCAGTATTTTCCTTACGTGGTAAACCGTTAAATTGCTACGGTTTGACGAAAAAAGTTGTGTATGAGAATGAGGAATTCAACTTGATTCAAGCGGCTTTGGATATTGAAGATGACATGGACAATTTGCGTTACAACAAAATTGTGATTGCAACCGATGCCGATGTCGACGGAATGCACATTCGCATGCTTTTGTTGACTTTTTTCCTTCAATTCTTCCCGGATTTGGTCAAGCGTAACCATGTGTATGTACTACAAACGCCGTTGTTCCGCGTGCGAAACAAAAAGAAAACGATTTACTGTTATTCCGATGAAGAACGTCGAAATGCCATCGAAGAAATTGGAAAAGGTGCGGAGATTACGCGATTTAAAGGACTCGGGGAGATTTCACCAGATGAGTTTATTCACTTTATTGGTGAGGACATTCGTTTGGAACCTGTCCTTTTAACAAAAGACAATTCCATTGATTCAATCCTTTCCTATTTTATGGGTAAAAACACCCAAGAACGTCAAGAATTCATCATTGACAATCTCCGTGTAGAAAAGGATGTGGTGGATCAAGGGAAATCGGAACTGAATACAAACGAAATAGAAATTGCATCCTAAACCATGGCTGAAGACGAAATAGAAGACTTGAATCCATCCTTGGGAGATGAACACAATCCGTTTGAAAACAAACAAGTGGACGATAAAATCATTCCAGTTGGTGGTCTGTATCAAAATTGGTTCTTGGATTATGCGAGCTATGTAATCCTTGAGCGTGCCGTTCCAGCATTGAATGATGGACTAAAACCGGTACAACGACGCATTTTACATTCCATGAAGGAATTAGAGGATGGACGCTACAATAAAGTGGCGAATATCATCGGGAACACCATGAAGTATCACCCACATGGGGATGCGTCCATTGGTGATGCGTTGGTACAACTTGGTCAAAAAGAACTATTAATCGATTGCCAAGGAAACTGGGGAAATACCTTAACTGGCGATGGAGCAGCTGCACCACGTTACATTGAGGCACGTTTGTCCAAGTTTGCTTTGCATGTTGCATTTAATCCCAAAACTACCAATTGGTTGTTGAGTTACGATGGACGTAACAAAGAACCGGAACAACTTCCAATGAAATTCCCACTTTTGTTAGCGCAAGGAGCGGAAGGAATTGCAGTTGGAATGGCGTGTAAGTTCTTGCCGCATAATTTCATTGAACTAATTGATCAGTCAATTAACCATTTACGTGGAAAAAAAGTGGAATTACTTCCAGATTTCCCAAATGGTGGAATGGCTGATTTTAGCGGATACAATGATGGTTTACGCGGTGGACGTGTGCGTGTGCGTGCGAAAATCAAAAAGGTTGATAATAAAACGTTGACCATTCATGAGATTCCTTTTGGAACTACGACGGGATCCTTGATTGAGTCCGTACTTAAAGCCAATGATAAAGGGAAAATTAAGATCAAGAAAATCGAGGATAATACTTCGTCAGAAGCGGAAATCATCGTGCATTTATTCCCGGGAGTTTCCCCAGATAAAACGATTGACGCGCTTTATGCCTTTACCGATTGCGAAGTTTCTATGGCGCCAAACTCCTCGATAATCGATGGAGATAGGCCTCGTTTTTTAGGTGTTTCGGAGATTTTAAGAATCAATACAGACAACACCGTTCGCTTGCTGCGATTGGAGTTAGAAATACGTTTGGATGAGCTTCAGCGTCAATGGCATTTCTCTACTTTAGAGAAATTGTTCATTAACAACGAGATGTACATCGACTTTAAGCATTACAGTGATCGCGAATCCTTGTATGAGTATTTGTACAAACGTTTTGAGCCTTTCAAAAAACAATTGATTCGTGAAATCGAGGATGAAGATTTACAACGATTGACGCAAATTCCGATGATTCGTATCACCCGTTTTGATTCTACCAAAGCAGATGATGCTTTATTGAAAATTGAGGAAGAGATAGAGGTTGTTAAAGGACATTTGAATAACTTGGTGGAATACGCTATTGACTATTACAAGGACTTGAAAAAACGTTTTGGCGCTGGAAAAGAGCGCAAAACAGAAATCAAAGTATTCGACAACATTAGCGCGACGAAAGTGATTATCGCAAACCGAAAATTGTATGTCGATTACGAAGAAGGATTCATCGGTTATGGGTTAAAGAAAAACGAACCAATCGGGGATTGCTCGGAAATTGATGACATCATTTGTTTCTTCGCTTCTGGAAAAATGATGGTGACGAAGGTTTCTGATAAGAAATTTGTTGGTAAGGACTTGATTTTTGCCAGCGTTTGGAAAAAAGGAGATACACGTACCATTTACCATTTGTTCTATCAAGACGGACTTGGTGGTGCGACCATGATGAAGCGTTTTTATGTGAATTCTATTACCCGAGATTCGGAATATGACTTGACAAAAGGAACAAAAGGTTCCAAAATGTTGTATTTCTCTGTGCATCCGAATGGAGAAAGAGAGGTTATTACCGTGTTGTTGCGTCCAAGACCGCATTTGAAACGCTTACGTTTCGATGTGGATTTAGGTGAATTACTCATCAAAGGAAGAAATTCAGCTGGAAATCGCGTAACGAAAGAAATCATTCAGAAAATTGTACAAAAAGAAGTCGGTGGATCTACCTTGGCAGCACGTAAAATTTGGTACGATGCGATTGTTGGCAGATTGAATGATGAAGGACGCGGGAAGTTCCTTGGTTCTTTCAAAGGTGATGACCGAATTCTGACCTTGTATCGCAACGGGGAATATCGTTTGAGTTCCTTTGATTTAGCGATGCACTTTGACGAGGACATGGTGCACATTGAAAAATGGATTCAGGATCGTCCAATTTCCACGGTGTACTTCGATGCAGAAAAAGAAATGCACTACGTGAAACGATTTGTATGCGAAGTACAGATGGACAAACGCGTTTCGTTCATCAGTGAATCAGCGGGCTCGTACATGGACATCGTTTCTACGGCTTATCGTCCAGAAGCTAAAATTGTCTACAACAAGTTGCTCAAGGAAACGAAGAACTTGCCAGACAACATCGTGAATTTGGCAGATTTGATTGATGTCAAAGGAATGAAAGCCCAAGGGAATCAGATGACGAAACTCAAGGTAAAGGAAATTGTCTTGACGCATCCAATCGATGAGAGTCCGGAGCCCTGGCCGGAACTCAAAGTGAACACAGAAGTAGGAGAGGACGCCGATACAGAAATCTTGGAAGAAGACGATGACGAAGGACCAACTCCAAGTATGGAATGGGATTTAACCAAAAAAGAGGAAGAAGACAACGAGGATCAAATTAAATTATTTTAATTCCATTTATATAGCCATCGAAACATTCGATGGCTTTTTTTTAGCTATTATTTTCGTTAATTTTGTTTCAGCAAATTTATAACCATGGATGCATTAAGAGAAAACAAAATCAATTACGCCAATATAGGATTAATGCTCATAACTGCTGTGCTTTCATACTTTTACCCCTTCGAAACATTCTTATTGGCATACGCTTATCTTGGCCCCCTTCACTACTTAACCGAAATT
>JBEDCT010000266.1:0-5636 GCA_041176665.1 Bacteroidota bacterium
ATGTTGTGTCCTTGTCAAAGCACATGCCATGCACGCTGGAACAAGTGTCCAGGTTGCTGAATGCATCGATGAGGCGCGTGAAACAATGAATTTACCTGAAGGGATTTTCACACATGTATTAGACGATGGATTTCAACATGCACAAGCACTTTGCCTCGACGAACGGATTCAAGCAGTTGGATTCACAGGTAGTTTTAAGGGAGGAAAAGCACTTATGGATTTAGCCTGTTCAAGAAAAAATCCCATTCCCGTTTTTGCGGAAATGGGGAGTGTTAATCCGGTCGTGATCCTCGATGACCTTTCACTCGAAAAACAAACGAGCATTGCTGAAAAATTAGCCAATTCAATTTGTACGGATGCCGGTCAGTTTTGCACGAAACCTGGGGTGATTTTTATTCCCGAAGGACAAGCGGGGGAGCAATTCAGTCGTTTGCTGAAGCAATTTGTCGCGCAGACAAACGTAGTGCCGATGTTACACCCGAGTATTCATGGTAACTTTGAAAACCGCAAGAAGGAAATTGAATCCATTACAAAAGTAACATTCTCCTCGTCCACCAACGTACCAAATGGAATAGCGGGCCGATGGGCGATTGCTGAGACAGAAGTTACAACGCTTCAACAAAATCCAGACCTGCAAGAAGAAGTTTTTGGTCCGTTTAGCCTTGTCGTTACTTACCGTACCACAGAAGAACTATTTTCAGGATTACAATGCTTATCCGGACAACTCACTGGAAGTATTTTTTACGCAAAACCCTCCGATTTCGTAAGCGAATGCATGGAAACACTATCTCGAAAAGTGGGTAGAATTATCCTCAATGATGTGCCTACAGGAGTCCGAGTAACACAAAGCATGCATCATGGCGGTCCTTTTCCAGCAAGCAGTGATTCTCGATTTACCGCAGTTGGGACAGATAGCATGAAGCGTTTTCAAAAGTATGTAAGTATTCAACAGAAAAATAAAACTTAAAAAAGAAGATTTGTCGTAATTTTGATTAAAATTTCAAACATGGAAGAGCAACAAACACCGAAAAATTCAAACGGATTATACCTTGGATTTATTTTTATTTTACTTATTGGCATTGCCTCATTGGCTTATGCGTGGTCGTCTCAACGATCCAAACTAAACGAGTGTCGAAATGAAAATGCGCAATTAACCAATGACATGGCGAGCATGGAAGAAATGCTAGGTGGATACGTCAACGTTGGAGATCTTTCTAAAGACTTAAAAAAGGATTTCAGAAACATGTTGGATAACTACGACAAACTGATCGAAATGGACGCGACGAAAGCCGATAGTTTAAACAAACAAAAAGACCGTATCAACAACTTATTGAAAAAAGTTGAAAGTGGTAAATTGAGTTACCGTGAATTAATGAAGGTGCGCAAAGAGAATGAAACCCTTCGTGGAATCATGCGAAGCTATGTGCGTACGATTGATTCCTTGAATACCCTAAACATCAAAATTGGAACCGAATTGGTAGAGACATCTGCAAAACTGAGTACGACATCTACTGAACGTGATGAATACAGAAAAGCAGCTGAAACGAGTCAACAGCAAGTAAAAAAAGGAAGTAAGTTGCAAGCCTACAACATTCAATCTGCCGCATTGAGATTGAAGTTGAACAATATGCCTGAACCTACGGACAAAGCTAAAAATGCCGTTCAAATCCGCAGTAGTTTCACTATTTCAGAAAACATTCTCGCTAATGCAGGGAAGAAAGTTGTGTACATGCAAGTGATTGCTCCTGACGGACAAACACTTCAAACGAAAGCTAATTATATATTAGAAACAGAAAATGGAAGTGTTGCTTATTCGGAGAGAAAAGAAATTGACTATCAAAATGAAGCAATTGATTTAACAATCTATTACAGCATGAAAGGGGAAGGATTGCAAAAAGGAGCTTACAAAGTGAGTATTTTTTGTGATGGGGAGTTAATTGGAACAGATAGTTTTTCATTGAAATAAAGTATGGACGCAAGAGAACAAGGATTTGTAGACGTTGAGTTAAGCGCAAGTGGACTAGGTACAATCACCTTTGGTCATCCCATGAGCAATTCCCTTCCCGGTAAGATCTTAAGAAAGTTAGCGGAAACCATCACTCAGCTTGGTGCAGATCCATCTGTTAAGGTGATTTTATTGAAGTCCGACGGTGACCGTGCCTTTTGTGCAGGAGCGAGTTTTGATGAGTTAATCTCTATCGAAGACTTAGAAACTGGTCAAGAATTCTTTTCCGGATTTGCGAGAGTCATCAACGCCTGCCGTACCTGTCCGAAGTTCATCATCGGAAGAGTGCAAGGAAAAGCTGTAGGTGGGGGTGTTGGAATAGCCTCGTCGGTAGATTATTGTTTTGCCACAACTCGCGCTGAAGTCAAACTATCAGAACTTGCCGTGGGAATAGGTCCCTTCGTTGTTGGTCCAGCAGTGGAACGTAAAATCGGACTAGCTGCGATGAGCGAATTAGCCATAAACGCTACTGAATGGCGTTCTGCCGAATGGGCGAAAGAGAGAGGACTATACACAGATATTTTCAACGAGGTGGAGTCAATGGATGCTGCCATCGAACGCTTGATTGTACAATTGTTAAAATCTAATCCGGAGGCAATGTCGGAACTGAAGACCGTTTTTTGGCAGGGAACCGAACATTGGAATCAACTTTTAATGGATCGTGCCTCCATAAGTGGTCGACTCGTCTTGAGTGAATTCACCAGAAATGCAATTTCTTCGTTTAAAGCGAAATAAATTGTTCTTTTTTTCACTTTTCTTTTGTATTTAATCACAATAGTTGTATCTTTGCACCCCTAATTTTAGGGTTTATTCGTTTTTTATTTAATAAAAAGTACCGTGAATACATTAAGTTACAGAACGTTATCAGGCAACACAGAAACCGCTGACAAAAAGTGGTTCGTTGTAGATGCAGAAGGTCAAACAGTAGGTAGATTAGCTAGTAAAGTAGCTAAAGTGATCCGTGGAAAATACAAAACCTGTTATACTCCGCATGCGGATTGTGGCGACAATGTCATTGTCATCAACGCAGAGAAAGTTGCTTTTTCAGGAACGAAGTTGGAAAATAAAGAATACGTTCGTTTCTCTGGTTATCCAGGTGGACAACGTTTCACTTCAGCTGAAGACATGTTGAAAAAACACCCTGAGCGTTTGATCGAGAAAGCGATTAAAGGTATGTTACCGAAAAATACACTTGGTAGACAATTGTTTACCAATTTAAAAGTTTACAAAGGTGGAGAGCACAAACACGAAGCTCAACAACCTCAGTTATTAAATCTTGATACACTCAAATAAGAATCATGGAAATAATTAATGCTTTAGGAAGAAGAAAAACAGCAGTTGCTCGCGTTTACATGTCAAAAGGTAGCGGGAAAATCGTTGTGAATAAAAAAGAAATGAAGGTTATGTTTCCGATTGATGTACTTCAAGGAAAAATCAACCAGCCATTTATTTTAACGGATACTGTTGGTCAATTCGACATCAAAGTAAACGTAATGGGTGGTGGTATTAATGGCCAAGCTGAAGCAATTCGTTTGGGTATTTCAAGAGCGCTAGTTGAGTTATCAGCTGACTACAAACCGTTATTGAAAGCAGAAGGCTTAATGACACGTGATCCAAGAATGGTTGAGCGTAAGAAACCAGGTCAACCGAAAGCACGTAAGAAATTCCAGTTCTCGAAACGTTAATCACCGAGAGCTACATTGTTTAGCATCCAAACGTTGGAGTACCTACAATCATTGGTTGTCCCTCCTTCGTTGCTTAACTCAACCTATTTAGGAACGTAAACAAAAACAAAATATGTCTAAATTAAAATTTGAAACTTTATTAGAAGCAGGTGTTCACTTTGGTCACTTGAAAAGAAAATGGAACCCAGCAATGGCTCCTTATATCTTTGAAGAGAAAAAAGGAATCCACATCATCGATTTAAATAAAACGATGGTTCATTTGGATCAAGCTTGTGCAGCAATGAAACAAATTGCGAAGTCAGGTAAAAAAATATTGTTTGTAGCTACAAAAAAACAAGCGAAAGAAATCGTTTCTGAGCGTGTAGCAAAAATCAATATGCCATTTGTTACAGAACGTTGGACAGGTGGTATGTTAACAAACTTCCAAACAACACGTAAGTCTATCCGTAAAATGGCCATGATTGACAAAATGAAGTCAGATGGAACCTGGGAGACATTAAACAAACGTGAGAAATTATTCAAAACTCGTCAAAGAGAGAAATTGGAGAAAACGTTTGGATCAATCGCTGACATGACACGTCAACCAGCAGCGATATTCATCATTGATATCTTAAAAGAACACATTGCATTGGCTGAAGCTCGTCGTTTGAGCATCCCAACTTTTGCAATGGTTGATACCAACTCAAATCCTAAGTTAGTTGACTTCCCTATTCCAGCGAATGATGATGCAACGAAATCAATCACGTTAATCATGGATCAAATCTGTGAAGCTATTCGTGAAGGATTAGAGGATCGTAAAAACTTAAAAACAGGTGAAGAAGCTACAGACGCAACAGCACCAGTAGTTGAAGTGGCTCCAGTAGTTGAAGCAGCTACAGTTGTTGAGGCAGTTGTAGAGGTAGCTCCAGTTGTGGAAGCGGCGACAGTTGTGGAAGAAGTGGTTGAAGTAGCTCCTGTTGTTGAAGCAACTCCTGAAGTTGAAGAAACTCCAGTAGTTCAGGCAGTAATTGAAGAAGTACCAGTAGTTGAAGTGGAACCAGTTGTAGAGGAAACTCCTGCAGCGGAAGAAGCTTCAGAAAATTCAGCTGAATAATTAATTTTAAAAATAAAAGTCATGGCAATTACGGCTTCAGATGTAAACAAATTGCGCCAACAAACAGGCGCTGGAATGATGGACTGCAAAAATGCATTAGTTGAAGCTAATGGTGATTTTGAGGCAGCTGTAGATATTCTGCGTAAAAAAGGACAAAAAATTGCTGCAAAACGCGGTGATAATGATGCGAAAGAAGGAGTGATTATCGCTCAATCTTCCGCTGATGGAAAAACAGGTGTGATCCTTACATTGAATTGTGAAACGGATTTCGTTGCTAAAAACGATGGTTACGTTGCTATGGTTCAATCGTTAGTTGACATCGCTTTGGACAAACTTCCTGCAACAGTAGAAGAGTTAAAAGCGCTTCCTTACGATGACCGTTTGTCAGTTGAAGAAAAAATTACTGAGCAAGTAGGCGTTGTTGGAGAGAAATTAGATCTTTCTGGTTACGCTGTTTTGAACGCTAATTTCGTTGTAGCTTACAACCACCCAGGAAATCAATTAGCAACATTAGTTGGATTGAGTTCTGGAACTGCTGCTGATATCGTTGAAGCTGGAAGACAAGTTGCGATGCAAGTTGCAGCAATGAATCCAATTGCTATCGATAAAGACGGTGTTGATGCTCGTACAATCGAACGTGAAATTGAGGTTGGAAAAGATTTGGCTATCCAAGAAGGTAAACCAGCAGATATGGCTGAGAAAATCGCATTGGGTCGTTTGAACAAATTCTTCCAAGAAAACACTTTACTAAGTCAAGCATTCGTTCGCGACAACAAAATGACCGTAGAACAATTCTTAAATAGCACTGAGAAAGATTTAACAGTCACCGACTTTAAACGATTCTCCTTAAGTT
>JBEDCT010000267.1:0-14928 GCA_041176665.1 Bacteroidota bacterium
GAAATAAGATGAATCCTTGCGCAATGCCTGAGTCTTTATACCAGAAAAATGCCTTCATTTCATTTACAAAATTGATGGTCGGATGTAGCATGAAATTAAACCAATGAGCTGTGAGCAAGAAAGCAATAAATATGAGCAAATTGAGCAGGTACGACTTCTTACTAATTTGCGCTTGGTTTTTTATGTAACGCATTCGATACCAATGTGATACTTCGCGGGACAATTGATCCAATAAAAAGAAAAGACAAATAAAGTAGATGCTCCAATTCCAAAAAAAGAATCCTAAAATTGGAATTCCTATATCACCAATTAGCGAGCCTATCTTTTCTTGTCGGTTCATCGTTTGTTCTTCAAAACAGCCACTCGTTCCTTAGTGAGGGCATAATCTGGGTCCATTTTTAACACTTTCGCATACGTGAAAAGTGCATTGGTGATGTCATTTTTCTCCTCATAAACCAAGCCTAAATTATGGTAGGATGGAATGTGTTCTTGGTTGGCTTTAATCGCTTTTTTATAATAGAAAATTGCAGAGTCTAACTGAGGTTTATCGTATTGATAAATACGAGCTATGTGGAAAAATGCGTCTGCGTAGGTCGAATCTAAACGTGCCATTTTTCGGTATAAATTCATCGCTTCATTTGTTTGACCCAAGTTTTCTTTAGCATATGCTAAGGCATAGACAACTTCTGTGTTTTTCGGTTCTAATTGATAGGCTGTGGTATATTTTTCCATTCCTAGTTTGGCGTCTCCGTTTAGTTCGTACAAAACTGCCAATGAAAGGTAGGCCATCGTGCACTTCGGGTCAATTTGAACGGCTGTTTCATAAGAGGAAATGGCCAATTTTAAATCTTGTTTTAAGCGGTAATTTGTTCCTTTTAGAATGTATGCATCCCTATATCTTGGATTTATACGCAAGGCTTTATTGATATAAATAAAGGAATTATCCATGTCTTCCAACATCGTATAGGTACTCGCTAATCCGACCAATGCTTTTTCGCTTTTTGGATTAGCTTTCACGAGCGTTTTATACATTAAATGTCCACGTAACATGTCATCCGCTGAGCGTGAAGGTTTATTGATGAGTGCCTCTGCGTACAATACGCGTGTGTCGAACGAAATACTATCCAAGCGGTAGGCTTTTGCCGCGACTTCTAAAGCTTTTTGGTATTGCACTTTTTCAATCAATTCATTCCCTTTCTTCACTAGAAGCTCAACACTATCGGGATAAAGTGAAATTAAACGATCCAGCGTCAGCTTTGACGTGTCGATTTTTTTTTCTGAATCTCCACAACTCAAAAGCAGGGATGACAGCACAACTGAACTAAGTACAAATAATAAACGCATGAACAAAAGTAAGTATTTTGAATTGGAATTAATCTTGCCTACCTTTGTGAACGAATATTTTACACATGAAGGCTAAACTACTTGGATTATTTATCGCCTTAATTTCCTTTTCTCAGGAAATGTTTGCGCAGGGTTGCTCACAATGTAGATTGTTGGCAGAACAAAATGCTGGATTGGATGAAGATTCATTCGGTTCCAACATCAATGGAGGGATTCTTTATTTGATGATTATCCCCTATTTGTTACTGATGTTTTTGTTTAGAAAACAAATTCTTGGATTTTTAAAAGGTTTCTTTTCTAAAAAGGCTTAGTTCCAACGAACAGTTATTTTTCCCATCGATTTTCCGCTTTCGAGTAAATCGTGTGCCTCAATCAGTTGATTTTCGTTAAAAACTCCGCCAACATGAGTGGTGATTTCATTCTTACGATATAACTCAAGCATGTCTTGAAGGCAAGTTGAAATTACTTCTGGATAGCTGTCCGCGATTTTCAACATGTTTACCCCTAGCATACTTTTGGATTGCATCATGAGTCCAATTGGAAGTACAAATCCCATATCCCAAACGAACTTAAGTTTTGACAAGATTCCGAATTTCCCTCCTACCATTTGAGATCCACCAAACAGATACAATCGTCCATTGGGACCTAGTAAGCTCATGTCCTTTTTAATGGTGTTTCCTGCCACTGGATTGAAACTTGCGCTCAATTTTTTACTGCCTAATAGCTTCTTTATTTCGAGTTCGTATTCCGTTGTATGGTAATTAATAACATGGTCAGCACCTAATTTTTTTGCTAATTCTCGCTTATCTTCTGAGCCAATTTTCGCGTAAACTATTGCTCCTTTGCGTTTCGCCAATTGAATGAGTAAGGATCCTACTCCACCAGCGGCAGCATGGATTAAAACATGTTCATTCTTGCGAATAGGCGAAACATAATCAGACATGTAATAAGCGGTAACTCCTTGCGTGGATAGTGACATGGCTATTTCTGCAGGCAATTCTCCCACTTCTACAATGGCATGTTCTTTCGTTTGAACAAATTTCGCATATCCTCCAAAGCGAGAAAATGCGAGTACCCGTTTGCCCAATAGAGAAGGCGAACAATTTATTCCAACTTGCTTGACAATTCCCACTAATTCATATCCCAAAACACAAGGAAGTGGCGGTGCTTCTTTGTATAAACCGTGACGTGCCATGACGTCGGCATAATTCAAACCAAAAGCTTCACTCTCAATTAGAACCTCATCTGAAGCCAATGCTGGAAGTTGAACGATTTTTCGTTCAAATGCCTGAGCTGATGGACCATTTTTACATAGGACGAATGCTTCCGTTTCCATGAATTAGAATCGCGCTGTCACACCACCCATCACTTGGAATGGTTGAACTGGATAATTATACCAACGGTTGTAACGTTGCGCAGCGACATTGTTCAGTTGTAAAAAGGCTGAAACTCTTTGACTGTAGCGGTATTCTACGCCTAAATTCAAATCAACGATTGTCCCTAGCGAGACGAAATATTGTCCGTTTTCTTCTTTCACACCGTCTCCTGTTGCATAAACAAGTGCATTTCTTCCGGTTTCTAAGCTACCATCTAAAGAGATTGAGAACTTGTCATATAGATTATAGGAACCTCTAATCAAGCAATGAAATTGCGGAAGATTCCAAGCGCGTGCTTGGGTATACATTTCATAAGAATAGAAACGAGCGGTTCCATCAATTTTCAATTTTTCGGACATCTGGTAACTCAAAGACCCTTCTATGGTTGTTAAGTTCAAGGTGTCATAAATGACATTAAATTGATTTCTGTACACCCCAAAGGTATCCGTTACAAATAAGGCTTTGTTTTCAATGTGAGCAAAACTTGCCCCAATGTTGAAACTCATCCTTTTACTTAATGTCCCTTTGAATCCTCCGTAAATATCGAAAGGATTATGCTCATTCAACAGTTGTTGATTCACACGAATAAACTGATTTTGGCTTGTCAAACTTTGAATTGTATTTTGTTTCAATCCGCCTTTAATACCAAGGTATGGAATGAAGATATCATTAAACATCGCATATTTAAATTCAGCCTGAGGATATAAATAGACCGTGTTTTTATCAGCACGAAGATCTGCGCTTATTCCCACACCTATCTCAATTTTCAATCGATTATCGAGCATTTGTGTCCAGACACCTGGTTTAAAGTCAATAATGGTGTTTTGGTTTGAAATTCCTGTATCACCTACGGACATCACAGAATCTAAGATTCCATATGTATAGCCGTTATATCTTACCCCGATATCTCCATAAAAACGTTCATTTCGGTTATTATACCAAAGGCGTGAATTGAAGTTAAAATGATTTTCAATCGCTCTCCAATCCGAAAGAGTATCCGCTATTTTTCGTGTTTGAAAATTCGTGTAATCTGCCTTTAAATTAAAATTTAACCTCGCGCTATCGCCTCTATTAGCGACATATGCTGCTGATCCGTTATAAATTTGAAAACGTTGTGCAATCGAATCCTTGGACAAACTATCATCTTGAATACCATAATAATGAAAGCCATTATTTTGGTAATTAAACTCACCTAAAAGGTTATAGTTACGTTCATTTATTTTACCAAATACCGTTGCATTGGTTCGGTCATATTGTGCTGGTGCATAAACTACTTTCTCTCTGTTTTTTATGTCGCCAAAAGAAGACAGGTGTTTTACATTTGCGCCATACTGATAGGCTCTTGATCGGGTTGAGTTGAAATACAATTCACCCAAAGGCATAATGGTAGAACCAATACCAACTTTTGCATAAAACGGATAAAGTTGTTTTAATTTTTCTGTTGTTTCAACCGTTGCTGCATCAATTGAATCCAATGATATTTTGGTTGGAACCTGAAAAAACAAAAGTGGATAAGCCTTCACTTGAGCGGCTTTCACGGTGTCAATGATTTTCGGGTGGGCCAAGATTCTGAATGCTGGCTCAACCGTTCTGTTTGCCCTCATTTCAAGAATCAAATCATCTTTTTGTGCCCAAATGCCAGAAACGAATACTAGCGCAATTATCGTAAGTACGTATTTCATGTTCTTAATTTTCATTGATTTCAATTTTCATTTCTGGTTCTTTCTCCTCTGTTGCTGGTGGATTTTTCAGTTGCATTAATTCATCCCAAAGGTCATTTGCCTCGGACTGAATTCCATCATTGGAATCAGGATAAAAGTCAATCACCGATTTCAATGTTTGTTCGGCTTGGAAAAGGTCATCGTTCAACATGTGAATTCTTGTTTGCAACATGAGTCCTTTCGCAACCCAGAAGTTATAGCTTGGTTTCATTTTAACCAATGCTTTAATTTCTGTTTCAGCCAGAGCAAGTTCCTTGTTTTTAAAATAGATATCCGCCAACAAATATTTGGCTTCCGACCCCATGGCTGTTGTCGTATTTTTCACTAACCATTCCAGAGAAGGTTTAGCGTTATTGTATTCTTTCAGGTTATAATTGGAAAGTCCGATTGAATACTCTGCTTCTACCTTGATTTGTGGGGTGATGGCTGCGTTTTCAAGTACGAATTTTGCGTTGACAATCGAGTTAGCAAAGTCATCAATGAGGAATGCGCAGCGCATTTGACCGAGTTTTGCTTGGAAAGTCGTTGTCGGTTTCGTTGCTAATTCGTCCAATTTCTTGTAGAAATTATTTGCTTTCGCATACTCCTTTTTTCCGTAGTAATATCCAGACAATTTAGCAGCGGCAAATTCTGAATAGGCAGTTGTAGGTGTTTCCATGAATTTCTCAAAATAATTCATAGCATTCACAGAATCTTTGATTTTTAGGTAGCTATTTCCAAGGTAGAAATAGGTTTCATTCACAAAGCGTCCATTCGGGAATTTCGTTAAATAAATCTCAAAATTCGGAGCTGCTTCCGCATAATTACTATCGAGGTAACTATTCCATGCTGGCGAATAGAACATGTTTTCTTTTTCTTCTTTGGAAATATTTGCACAAGGATATTGGTCTGCGATGGCTGAAGCCAATTCAGGGTTCTTTTGCGCATTGTATACATCGAAAAGTGCCTTCACTACTTTTTCACACACTTCTCGTTGTTGTTCAAATTCAGCCAAAATGCTTTTATAAGCGGATTCAGCTTTGATGTAGTCCCATTTCTTGTAATATGCATCGGCCATGTCCAATCGAACATCCAACACATAGGTAGAATTCGGGTATTCTTTGAGGAAATTATCGTAAGCAAGCAAGGCATCATCAAAATCTCGCTCGGACATATACGTTCTTCCAAGTTCGTATGAAGCATTCATTCGGTATTTTGACTTCTTGAAATTAGCCAATAGATCGTTCAAGGTTTTTATTTTATCTGAGGCTTGATCATTATATCCATATGCTTTCGCTAGGTAATACATAGCTTTATCGTTCAATCCTGAATTTAAAGCCAAGGCATTTTTGTAGAATTCAACTGCCAATAAATTTTGACGTGTCAAATAATAGCAATCCGCC
Organism: Bacteroidota bacterium; assembly: GCA_041176665.1. Classification (GTDB taxonomy): domain Bacteria; phylum Bacteroidota; class Bacteroidia; order Flavobacteriales_D; family Crocinitomicaceae; genus UBA952. Next base: position 5,824 of record JBEDCT010000267.1, read on the forward strand.
ACTCTAAATGTCGCGTCAAGCACCTTGTTTTTGTCTTTGGGTGCAAATTGAAGATAGGTTCTAAAGGACTCAATACATTGATCATATGCATCTTGTTCCATGTATGCATAACCGATGTTGTAATACGCATCGATTTTTTCCGGTAGGGAGTTCGATGCTGGAGAAGAAATAAATTCTCTATACATAGAAATCGCTTCTTTCAATTCTTTCTTACGGAAATAGACATCTGCCACCCAATAACGAGCCAAGGCCACCATTTGAGGGTCCATTGGGTATTTTTCCACCAATTTGAACGCTCCCATAGCATCCGTGTACTCGTTCTTTTGGAATAGTTCTACTCCATAATTAAATGCCACTGTTTGATACACACGTTTCAACTTTGCATCCATGGAAGGAAGTTTATCCAAACTTTCAATAGCTTTTGCGTAGTTACTTGTGGTGGTGTAGACATTCACCAGATATTGAAACACATCTGATTTGCGTTTGGTATTTGGATAGCGTGCCAGGTAGTTTTCAAATGCACGTACGGACTCATCATAAGGATTAATGTCCACTTTAAAGGAAATCACCGCAAATTGATACAAGGCATCTTCTTGGATATTTGGAAGGCTCGTCATATCAGAAGCACGCTCAAAAGCACTTCGAGCTGGTAATAATTTATCGGCTTTCAAATAGGCGTCACCAATTTGATACATGGAGATATGTCCGAGACTGTCATCAACACGCGTCACCTTATCAAAGTTCCTGATGGCTTTCTCGAATTGATTGGTTTTGTAATAAGAAAATCCTAATTCATAAAAATCGTCACGGGTACCTTTTGATTTTGCATGGTATTTTTCCAAATAGCTAATCGCTTCTGTGTATTTCCCAAGTTGGTAATAAGCGTCCCCAATGATGTGCTGTATATCCGCTTCATTGTTTACAACTGAACAACTTAACACCGTTGGAGCCAAGTCGATTACTTCCTGGAATTTCCCTTGTTTATGCAAAATCTGGGCAATGTAATAAGGAACGACACCGCAGAACGTTGAATCCGTACGTAACTTTTGGAAGCCTTCTAAGGCGACTTGCAGCGCGTTCTTTGTATAACTTATATGGGAATAGAAATACAAACTTGGCTTCGCATATTGCGTAGCACCATCTTTTACATCCCGAAATGCATCATAAGAGCTTTCTAAATCGCCATTTTGAAAAGCAGAATACCCCATTTTGAACAGGACTTCCTCTTTTTCATCTGCTTCAACTTCACGAACAGGAACCTTCGCATAAGCGATTTGTGCTGATTCGAAGTCTTCGTTTTGAAAATGGAAATTTCCAATTTTCAAGGCGATTTTATTCTTGTATATGTTATCAGGGTATGCCTTATTGAATGCATCAAGCAAAGGAATCGCATCATTGTTATACAATTCCAATGCAGAAATCCCTTCGTAATAATACGCCTTCACTAAAAAAGGGTCATTGGGATTTCTTTTAGTTTCTTTACTCCCACTGATAAACGCGTGGAATTCTTGTTTTGCCGCACTATATTGGGCTTTTTCATACAATTCTTCTGCTCGGAAATACGAAGCATTTTCACCGGCATATTTAGCCGATTCCTGTGCCCAAAAATGAATGGGCAGGAAGATTGCAAGGACGAGATGGCGTAAGTTACGATTCATAGTATGTAAAATTACTATTGGACAGCAGTGGGAATCAGAGTGATTTCAAAAGTTTTAAACCTGAAAGTGTTAAGATATTATCGGGAGTGGAATTAAATGGTTACAACAAAATCTGCACTTTTGTTTCAAAGTTAAGACCGTGTCAAAAGTAATCACCCTCGCAAATGCCCAAATTTATCAGCAAGATAAGCTGATACTGAAGAACGTATGGTTCGATTTGGAAGAAACAGAATTCGCCTATTTGATTGGAAAAACAGGTAGTGGAAAAAGTAGTTTGTTGAAAACACTCTACGGAGAATTACCGTTGGTTGAGGGAGAGGGGCACGTTTCTGAATACAACCTTAAACGCATTACAAAAAAGGAAATTCCTTTTCTAAGAAGAAAGATTGGTATTGTGTTTCAAGATTTTCAATTGTTACCCGACCGTACAGTCATTGACAATTTAGCCTTTGTTTTGGGGGCAACGGGATGGAAGGACAAAGAACTCATTCGTAAAAGAGCCCTTAGTTGTTTACAATTGGTTGGGATTGAACAAAAGGCAAACAGTTTTCCGCATACCTTGTCTGGTGGAGAACAACAACGCGTTTCCATTGCACGAGCACTTTTAAATCAACCTTCTTTGATTCTTGCCGATGAGCCAACAGGTAATTTGGACCCTGAAACATCGGAGGAGATTATGCAATTGCTCATTGCTGTGGCAAAAGAAGAAAATACTGCAATTCTTATGGCCACGCACGACATGAATATGGTGGAAAAATTCCCAGGAAGAATCATTAAAGTAGAAGAAGGAGAAATCATTGAAGTGAAAAAACTTTAGTCCATTTCACCCACCAAAGACTCCTGTAACTTCTCTCGTATGTCTGAATGTCCTTGTCCTAACAAGTACATGATTTTCGTAATTGCTGCTTCACTTGTCAAGTTTCGACCACTGATTACCCCAATTCGTTCAAAAAAGGAACTCGTTTGATATGCACCTTGTTGCACAGCCCCTGATCCACATTGCGTAATATTCAATACAATTCCACCACCTTGAATAAACGAGGTAACTAATTCCTGGAACAGGACATCAGATGATGCATTTCCAGAGCCATATGTTTCCAAGACAATTGCTTGAACTTCCGGATTATGGAAGATCGCACGGTAGAATTCCACATTCATTCCGGGAAACAGACGAATCAATGCAACATTGTTTTTCAAGGCTGTAAAGACCTTGAATTCGGTCAAATCGGTTCGAAAAAGTCGGTCCTTTTGCCATTCTATGAGCACGCCAGCTTTGGCTAATTCTGGATAATTTGGTGACTGAAACGCTTCAAATTGATTTGCTGAAATCTTACTGCTTCGATTCCCTCTGTAAAGTGAGTATTCAAAGTAAACAGCGACTTCTTGAAGGATTGCGGTTCCTTTTTCATCTTGCATTCCGGCGATTTCAATGGCGGTAATGAGGTTCTCTTTTCCATCTGTACGTATTGTCCCGATGGGCAATTGTGAGCCCGTAAAAACCACTGGTTTTTTTAGTCCCTGCAACATGAAACTCAAGGCAGAAGCTGAGAAAGCCATGGTGTCCGATCCATGTAAAATCACGAATCCATCGTACTGTTCGTAATGATCTTTCACCAGTTCCGCCATTTTTTTCCAATGTTCCAAATTCATTTCGGAAGAATCAATGGGCTCGTCGAAACTGATGCTTTCAATGTGCACGTTTAAGCGTCCTAACTCCGGGACATGGTCGTGAATGTGCTTGAAATTGAAACTTTCTAATTCTCCCGTCACTGGATTTTTAATCATCCCGATGGTGCCACCGGTGTAAATAAGGAGAATGTTAGTCATGGGATAAATTTATGAATTTTTGCAATTGAAATAATTCGATGGCATTTGAACTGGTCGTTTGCTTGACCTCATCCATCGAAATTCCTAAAATGTCTACTATTTTACCCGCAACATCTGCGACATAACTCGACTCGTTTCGTTTGCCGCGATATGGAACAGGACTCAAATATGGCGCGTCTGTTTCAAGGACAAGTCGATTCAAGGGAATGTGTGGAAGGACTTCTTGCAATCCAGCATTTTTGTAGGTGAGAACGCCTCCAATCCCGAAATAGAATTGCTCGTACTTGATTATTTTTTTGACTTGTTCAACGCTACCGGTATAACAATGAAAAACGCCTTTTAACTCCGGTGTCCATTCTTGGTCCATGATTTCAAACAATTCGTCAAAAGCTTTGCGGACGTGAATGGCAATGGGAAGTTTCAGTTCCTTCGCCCATTGAAGTTGGCGACGGAAAACGATTTTCTGTTCTTCGATAAAGGTTTTGTCCCAATATAGGTCCATACCTATTTCCCCTACCGCGCAATAGTGACTCGGATTGTCAAACAACTTCTTTTCAATTTGAGCCAATTCTTCTTCCCAGTTTTCTTTCACATAGGTTGGATGCAGTCCCATCATTTGAATGCATTGCGGATAAGCCGCAGCTATTTTCTCCATGGGTTCGATGGAACTCACATCGATATTCGGTAGTAATACTGCACGCAGTCCGGCATCGTCGCCACGCTGCATCATTTCGGCAAGGTCTTCCGCGAATTCTTCTGCGTACAAATGCGCATGTGTGTCGATCAAGAAGGTCATCCTACGCTTGTTGATTAAGGGCCAATTCCCAGTTCCATGCATCGCGAACGGCATCTTCGATGGTGCGTGAAGCTTTCCATTCGAGCAGTTCTTTTGATTTCGTCGCGTTCGCGTAAATCTCAATCACATCTCCTTCTCTTCTCGGTCCGATTTGATAGTTTAATGCTTGATTTGTGACCGCCTCAAAAACACGAATGACCTCTAAGACGGTCGTTCCTGTTCCTGTTCCAATGTTTACCGCTTCCAAGCAGCCGTTTTCCTGTTTTTCCAAGAATTGAATCGCTTGTACGTGAGCCTCTGCAAGGTCCATGACGTGGATGTAGTCACGTACGCAAGAACCATCACGCGTTGGGTAATCATCTCCGAAAACCGTCAAGCAAGCTTGTTTTCCAATGGCCGTTTGTGTGACAAATGGCAATAAATTGTTCGGTTTTCCAATTGGGAATTCACCAATTTTCGCACTTGGATGCGCACCAACGGGATTGAAATAACGCAAGTTCATTAAGTGAAATTCTGGTGCGGATTTGAAGAAATCAGCAATGATCTGTTCACCAATCCATTTCGTATATCCATAAGGTGATTCAGGTAAACTTTTAGGAGTTTCCTCGTGCACTTCTTTGGTTTCTTTCGGTTCTCCATATACAGTACAAGATGACGAAAACACAAAGTTTAAGACCTTGAATTCTTCCATTAAAGATAGAATGTTTATCAATCCTGCTAAATTGTTTTGGTAGTATTTGAGTGGCTTTTGAACGGATTCTCCCACTGCTTTGTAGGCCGCGAAATGAATTACTCCGTGGAAAGTATAGGTTTGGAAAATCGCTTTCATGGCACTTGGATCACAAATATCCGCGCGGTGCAAAATGGGTTCGAAACCTAAGATTTCAGATAGTCCTTTCAACACGACTTCGTTCGCATTTCGAAAATCATCTACGATGACCGGTGTATATCCTTTTGCCGTTAAGGCAAGTACGGTGTGAGAACCAATGTATCCTGCTCCTCCTGTTACTAAAACGTATTTACTCATGACACAAATTTAGGCAGGATTCTGAGGAAAATAGCATTTAAGCGACAGAATACAAACAAATTATTGTTATCCTTGTTAAGGCTGTATGAAATCACTTTCCATCATTCTTGTTTTAGGCTTGGTCTCTTTTACTTCGGGAAAGCGTACGAATTCAGTTCGCTATGACTTAACGGTAACCGTCACGAATATTCAAAATACCAAAGGGAAAGTTTCCTTTGGCTTGTTTCGTAAACAAGATTCCTTTCCCATTAAAGGCAAGCAATTCAAGGGTGTTTCTGTTGAAACAACGAAGTCGAAAACAAAATACACCTTCCAAAATTTGGAAAAAGACGCCTATGCTTTGGCTGTTTTTCACGATGAAAACAACAATGGGATTTTAGATAAAAATCTTGTTGGTGCGCCAACTGAAGCCTATGGATTTTCCAGAAATGCACGAGGGATGTTTTCAGCTCCTAGCTTTGAAGAAGCGAAGATTGAACTGAGCGACAATAAGTCGATTGAAATATGGATCAAATAGCTTATTCGAAGGAAACTAAAACAGCTCCTTTTTCTACGACATCGCCTTGTTGAATATTGATGGCGCTAACAACACCAATTCCTTCTGCTTTCAACACGTTTTCCATTTTCATCGCCTCTAGGGACAAAATTGGATCTCCGGGTTGAATGGCTTGACCAAGTTCAATATGAATGCTTGTCACGCGTCCAGGCATTGGTGCAGCCAATTCTTTCAACTTGCGGACTTTCGGCTTATCGAATCCTAATGAAGCAATGATTTCATCCAATTCTCCTTTGCGTTTCACTTGAAACACGCGGTGATTGATTTTTACGGTTAAGGCACGGTTTTCCGAATCATCCTTCATGATTTCTCCATGAAAAACAACTCCGTTATGTGTGATATCAAAAAAGCGATGATCATGCCAAGTGATTGCTGCTCCGCCTGCCGTAGCGACGTCTTTTCCGTCAAAAATCCAATTATTCATGGCCTAGTTTGATTTAGTTATGTTAAAAACGGTGTCGCCATCCGCTTCAATTGCTTCTTGTTGTCCTTTTTCTAGCATGGTAAACGCTATGCTATTTGCTAAGACTTCCGTACAAATATACTGCTCAAATTGTTTGATTGCATCCGTGATTACATCCGTTGTTTGAATTCGAACGACAATGCGATCCGTTACTTCAAATCCAGCGTCTTTTCGCATATTTTGTATACGATTGACTACTTCACGTGCAATTCCTTCCGCTTTTAATTCTGGGCTTAGTGTAATGTCTAAAGCAACGGTGATTCCACCTTCACTAGCCACTAACCAACCTGGAATGTCCTGCGCATTGATTTCAAAATCCACCATATCTAATTCAATGGTCGTTCCATCAATTTCGCCTGTCCAGCCTAAATTTTGCTCCACTAAAGCAATGTCTTCTTGCGTGAAATTTGCGACAATTCCAGCAATGGACTTCATCTGCTTACCATATTTTGGTCCGATGGTTTTGAAATTCGGTTTGATGCTTTTCACCAGCATTCCTGCTCCATCCGTCAACAATTCCAATTCTTTGACATTCACTTCTGAAAGGATTAACTCTTTCACGTGCATGAGTTGATCTGCAATGTCTTGGTTCAATACCGGAATCATGATTTTTTGAAGTGGTTGGCGAACACGTAACATGTGCTTTTTACGCAATCCGAGAACCAAAGAACAAGATTTTTGTGCCAACTCCATTTGACTTTCTAAGCGCTTGTCGATCACTGATTCATTCGATTTTGGAAAATTCGCCAAGTGCACAGACTCTTCTTGATGTTTGCCAGAAACCGCGTTCAAATCTTGAAACAATTGATCCATGAAGAATGGTGCAATGGGAGATGCCAGAATTGAAACCGTTTCCAAACAAGTGTACAAAGTTTGATACGCTGCCAATTTATCACTAGGATCGTCATTTTTCCAAAAACGGCGACGACATAAGCGTACATACCAATTGGACAATTGTTCCGTTACGAAATCTTGAATGGCACGTCCTGCCTTGGTCGGTTCGTATTCATGGTAAGCTTGATCCACTTCCGCCACTAGGGAATGAAGTTTTGAAAGTACCCAACGGTCAATTTCTGGTCGCTCGTTTAAGGCAATTTCAGCTTCGGAATAATCGAATTCATCCACATTTGCATAGAGCGCAAAGAAGGAGTACGTGTTGTAAAGTGTGCCGAAGAATTTACGTTGTACTTCGGTAATTCCTTCTAAGTCAAATTTCAAGTTATCCCATGGTTGCGCATTGGTAATCATGTACCAGCGAGTCGCATCGGGACCATATTTTTCCAGTGTGCTAAATGGATCAATTCCATTTCCTAGTCGTTTAGACATTTTCTGTCCGTTTTTATCTAATACTAAGCCATTTGACACAACGTTTTTATACGCTACTGAGTCAAATACCATCGTTGAAATGGCGTGTAAAGTATAGAACCATCCACGTGTTTGGTCGACACCTTCAGCAATGAAATCTGCCGGATATCCCGTGCGATTTTCGATGAGTTCTTTGTTTTCAAATGGATAATGCCATTGTGCATACGGCATGGAACCAGAATCGAACCACACATCGATTAGGTCAGCTTCGCGTTTCATTGGTTTACCGGATGGAGAAACCAAAACAACTGCATCTACTTTGTGTTTATGTAAATCGATTTGCGCGTAGTTTTCTGCGGACATGTTTCCCGCTTCAAAATCAGCAAATGGATTTGTTTGCATGATTCCAGCAGCGATAGACTTCTCACATTCCGCTTTCAATTGCTCTACGGACTCGATGCAAATGCGTTCGTCACCTTCCTCGGTAGACCAAATCGGAATGGGAATTCCCCAATAACGCGAGCGTGAAAGGTTCCAGTCGTTGGCGTTTTCCAACCATTTTCCAAAGCGACCTGTTCCGGTGGACTCCGGTTTCCATTGAATCGTTTGATTCAATTCTACCATGCGGTCTTTTTTATCCGTCACACGAATGAACCATGAATCGAGTGGATAATACAATACAGGTTTATCTGTTCTCCAACAATGTGGATAGTTATGCTCGTATTTTTCGACTTTGAACGCCTTGTTTTCTTCTTTTAGTTTGATGGCAATTTGCACATCCGCTGAACGTTCAGGCTCTTCTCCTTCGTTGTAATATTCGTTTTTCACGTACATTCCTGCGAATTCTCCCAACTCTGGACGAAAACGACCCTGTAAATCCACTAATGGCACTAAGTTTCCGCGATCATCGTGAACCAACATCGCTGGCACTCCTGCATCGGCAGCCACTTTCGCATCATCTGCACCAAAGGTTGGGGCAGTGTGAACGATTCCCGTTCCATCTTCCGTTGTCACAAAATCACCAGGAATCACCACAAATGCTTTTTCCGGATTTTCCGCCGGAAGAACGTATGGCAATAATTGCTCATAGGTAAATCCAAGTAATTCTTTCCCTTGACAGGTGCCTAAAACCATGTATGGAATCACTTTCGAACCAGCTTCGTAGCTTGATAACTCTGCGATAGATTCTTTCGCTTCAAATCCTTTGCTGAACTGATATCCAATCAGATTTTTCGCGAGAATCACCGTGATTGGTTCAAATGTATATTGGTTGTAAGTAGCGACCAACGCATATTCAATGTTTGGTCCAACTGTTAATGCTGTGTTTGACGGAAGCGTCCAAGGAGTGGTGGTCCAAGCTAGAAAATGAATGTCTTTTGTATGTGCACTTACCTCATCGCTTACCTGAAAAGTTGACGCAATCGTCGATGCATTGTTTGCTTTAAACATCGCAACAACTGTCGTGTCTTTGAC
>JBEDCT010000268.1:0-6985 GCA_041176665.1 Bacteroidota bacterium
CTTAAATAACTCAACTGACTAGGGTCCTTGACATTTTTTGCTTGATCAGCAAACATTTTCACTTCATTTTTCGTCAAGAAATCTCCTGAAAGTGACGGGGAAACATACAAAACAAGGGCAACAAAAACCAATGAAGCACTTCCAATCAACCATGCTTTTTTATCCCCAATCAATCCCTCTTTACGGAATAATTTATCTAAGAAAAGAACGGCTAATGCAGGTATCATTACTTGTAAAAGCGTCATGATCATTTTTGAATCACGGAACTTGTTGTACATCGGGAATTTATTAATGAAAAAATCATTAATTCCACCTGGATCATTCGAAGAAAGTAAGATTGCCAACAATCCAATTACTAGAAATGGCCATTTTAATGAATCTTTCAAAAAGATCAATCCCATCAAGAAGAAAAACAACATAAGTACACCAAAATAGAACGCTCCACCACTGAAACTTTGTCCACCCCAATAACTCGGGAAAGCAGGTTTTGATTGATCTGTATTCAATAAAATATCTGCATATTGGTAATAATCTGGATTGGCATTTACCAATTCAACAGCTTTTTCATTATTCCCAAGCAAATCTGTTTTTCCACCTTTTGCATTTGGCGCAACAAGCGAAAGCCATTCTCCTACTCCAAAATTGTATTCTAAAATGTAATTTTTATTGAGTCCTTCTTTGGCTGTCATTTTCGCCGCTTGACCTTTTGGCTTCAAAGTCAATTCAGATGTTCCACGAGTCGTATATTTACTATATTCGAAAGTCGTCAATAAATTACTAGCGGAAGACATCAATGTCAAAATCGAAACCACAGCCAATGCGCCGATTGATTTCCCTAGGTAAATCCATTCCTTTTTCAATGCCAAACGAATGACTTCGGATACTGCTACAGCCACGAGTAAAAAGGACAAATAATATGTCATCTGCAAGTGGTTCGCTGTTAAATTCAATCCGAAAAATAGTCCGAAAACCGCGGCGCCAAGCAGCCATTTCCCTCTAAATGCTAGAATTAATCCACCTAATGCCGGTGCCATGTAGGCAATCGCATTTACTTTGGACATGTGTCCAGCTCCAATATAAAGTACGTTGATTGTGGAGAAACCAAACGCAATCGCTCCAATCATCCCCAACCATGGATTCACGCGCATGCACAATGTCAAAATATAAAAACCTAACATGCTGATAAACAAAATTCCAACAGGTCTCGGCAGACCAAGTTTTATCGCTTGATCAACATACGTCAACCAATTTGCATTGTGTTCAGTAGCAATCTGGTAACTTGGCATTCCACCAAACATGGAGTTTGTCCATAAAGGCTTCACACCATTTACGAATTCATAATCCACTATTTCTTTCGACATTCCTTGAAATTGACGAATATCACTTTGTTTTAAGCTATATCCATCAAACAAGGGAGAGAAATACACACTTGAAAGAATAAGAAATGCCGCAACAGCAACAAGGTGAGGTAAAATGGATTTAATCTTTGGATTCATAATCAACTATTTTATTTTGTGAAAGTAGCGAATTCTCTTAAATGTTACGCTTTTACATTGGCATATTTCTGTACATCTTTGGCGTCAATCTCTTGATCACACAGAATTACTAAACGTTCAATAATGTTTCTCAATTCACGAATATTTCCTGTCCAATCAAGTTCTTTTAATGCAGCTAACGCGGAATTATTCAACACTTTACAAGGTATACCGTGATCTTGACATATCAGTTGCAAAAAGTGATTTGCCAATAAGGGAATGTCAGAACTTCGGTCGTTCAAAGCGGGAACGTGAATTAAAATGACGGCCAAACGATGAAACAAATCCTCCCGAAATCTACCTTCGGTAATTTCTTTACGCAGGTCTTTGTTTGTTGCTGCAAGCACTCGACAATCAACTTTGACATCTTTTTCTCCCCCCACACGTTGAATGACATTTTCCTGAAGTGCTCTTAATACTTTCGCTTGAGCGCTCAAGGACATATCTCCAATTTCATCTAAAAACAAGGTTCCACCCGATGCCAATTCGAATTTTCCTTTTTTATCTTTGACCGCAGAGGTAAACGCACCTTTTTCGTGTCCAAACAGCTCGCTCTCAATTAATTCCGAAGGAATTGCTGCACAATTCACTTCGATGTAGGGCATTTTTGCACGGTTAGATAATTCATGAAGTGATCGCGCCACTAATTCTTTACCTGTACCATTTCCACCTGTAATCAGTACACGCGCATCGGAAGGAGCTACTTTTTCAATCATTGCTTTGATCTCCAAAATCTCCGGAGTTTCACCAATGATGGCACTTCCCTTTATTTTTTTGACGGTCGTTTTTAGAATTTTTGTTTCTTGTACCAATTGATTTCGGTCCTTGACATTTCTCAAAATAAGCAATATGCGATTTAAGTCCAAAGGTTTTTCAATGAAATCAAATGCTCCTATTTTAATCGCTTGAACCGCTGTCTCCAGTGTCCCATGACCACTAATCATAATAATCGGAACTTCATTCCCTTCATTTTGAACTTGTTGCAACATTTCCATTCCGTCGACTAATGGCATTTTGATGTCGCAGAAAATAACATCTAAGGAATTGGATCGAATCAACTCTAATCCTTCTTTTCCATTTTCCGCTTCTAAAACTTGACAGTTTTCGTACTCCAAAATTTCTTTCAATGCTCTGCGTATCGCACGTTCATCGTCAATAATGAGAACTTTCATAACTTATTTTTTAGTGTTCACTGTTCGCTCCAACATTGGAACAAACTTGAAGGTTCCAAATTCTTCTTTCGTAAATGAGGTGTCACTTTGCTTGATGATTTTCAACATCTTTTGTTCCTTGCCTTCGCCAACAGGAATAACCATGATTCCATTCACTTTCAATTGCTTCAATAATTCCTGGGGGATTTCGGGAGCTCCACACGTCACCAATATTTTATCAAATGGAGCGTTCAGTGGACTGCCTTTGTATCCATCACCAAAAAACAGCTTGGGTGAGTAATTTAGGAAGTGAATGACGTGTTTTGACGACAACAACTCGCTTTGACGTTCAATGGAATACACCTTTGCACCCATTTCGCATAGAATGGACGTTTGAAATCCTGATCCGGTGCCAATTTCCAATACCTTCTCTCCTTTTTGGATTTCCAATAATTCCGTTTGAAAGGCAACAGTGTACGGATGAGAAATGGTTTGTCCTGCGCCAATTTGAAAGGCCATATTGGAATAAGCCTGATCTTCGAATGCTGTGTCGAGAAAATAATGACGAGGAACGGCATCGAAAGCATCTAGAATACGCTGATCTTTCACCCCCATACTCGCGAGTTCAAGAATTAATTGTTTGCGTTTTCCTTTGTGTTTGAATGAATCTTTTAAGTGTTGCATCCTTGGACTTATAGTTGAATGCCCACAGGACAATGATCCGATCCAAATACATCGGTTAAAATGTAGGATTCCTTCACGTGAGGTAAAAAGGATTGTGACACGAGGAAGTAATCAATCCGCCAGCCTACATTTTTCTCGCGAGCACCTGCACGGTAACTCCACCAAGAATAGTTGACCAATTCCGGATTCAATGTTCGGAACGTATCAATCAATCCATTTTCGACAAATTGATTCATTCCATCTATTTCTTCTTGCATATATCCCGCCGCCTTGTTGTAATTTTCCTTCGGACGAGCCAAGTCAATCGACTGATGTGCGACATTGAAATCCCCACAAACAATCACTGGCTTTGTAGATTCTAACTTTTTCAAGTATGATAGAAAGGCTGAATCCCAAGACTGACGATACGCTAATCTCAATAATTCACTTCCTGAATTCGGGACATATACAGAAATAACGAAATAGGAAGCGTACTCAGCACAGACTACTCGTCCTTCTGAATCATGTTCTGCAACACCGATTCCATAAGTGACATTCAATGGTTGCTCTTTGCTTAAAATCGCCGTACCAGAATAACCTTTTCTTTCTGCTGAATTGGCAAAAACATGATAACCTTCCAAAGTTGCTGTTGCATCTTGTACTTGTTCTGGTGTTGCTTTCGTTTCTTGTAAACAGATAACATCGGCATTCACACGCTGCATGTCTTGAATGAATGTTTTCCCAACAATTGCTCGGATTCCATTAACATTAAAGGAAATAATTTTCATGGTTGTCTTTTTACTAGTATATCGCTTTGCGAGGATTCAAATTTAATCAGAATTTAAACTGAAAAAACAGAAATTGATAGGGTTCGAACGCTTTTTTTTCAGATTGGAAACAGCGAAATTCAGTTCCAATGCTCGTGACATCGGTTAATGCATAATTCACACCCATACTTTCCGATGCTAATTTACCGGTTGAAAGCTGAACTGTATTGGGGTCACTGAAATATTCAACGCGTCCGTAAAGCCTTGTCTTTGCCGTTGCTAAAAAGGCTAATTGTGTATTTATCTGCCACCAATTACGTGAAAAATTGATTCCTTGCGTCCCAATGAAAGCGCAACTTTGAATGGTCCATTTTCCTTCTGAGTATTGCATATTCCACTCACTTAACATACGTGTTTGGAGTTCTTTGGCAAATACTGGTTTTTCTCTTCCGATGTAGGTGGACCAATTCACTTTCCAATTTCCTTTTTTAAACTCTAAAAGGGAACCAAAGGACAGCGAAAACTGATCATAATTCATTTTTTGCCAACCATTCATGGCAAAAAGCGATAAATTCAAATAGCTAGATAAGGTTCGTTGATATTTCAACCCACTGATGTAATACGGGACATATTCGGGCGCTAAACTTCGGGAATAACTCAATTGATCTCCACTTTTAGGCGTCTCCTGCGTGTATGGGGAACTAAAAACTCCCGCTGCAATACTCGATCGATTGAATTTTCGCTGCACATACATTTCGTAAATCCATCGTTTAAACCCTTTCTCTGCAGCATAATTTTGCTGCATGTATGTACCAATAGCTGGCGACAGCGCATATTTCCACTTTGAGTTCTCTAAGGTAAATTCCATCACATTCAAGTTGATTTGAAAGGAATTTAAATTCGATGAGGAAACCAAATAGGGAATCTTGCCGATTTCGTTTGATTTACCCAACACAGAATACCCATCAATTAATCCGTGCAATTGAAAGCGCAAACTGTCTTTTTGAGCAGAAAGACTAGTTACCATGAGGACAAATGATCCGAATAAAAAGAAGAATTTCATATTATTGATGGATTAAGTCCCCGGTACCGTAACGTGATTTTTGAATAAGCGATGGTAGTCCTTGGTACATGACATTTCCTGAACTAGATAACTCGGCTTTTATTTTGATGTGATCTGCATCCAAAAAGGATGTTCCGTTAGATGCGTACATCACCGCTATGGAATCATTGACATGTAAACTTCGCGTGTCGAATGTTCCGTATCCATCAATGTCTAAACGAAGAAACTTGCACCAACCGCGAACGAAAATACTCGAAAATCCATGTGGATTGACAACATTCAACGCATTCGCATGAATGGTTAAATCCAAATCTCCGGCGCCATCGTTCATCAATACATCCAGGTAATCAGCTTGGATGGTGTCTGATGCAACCAATAATTCGGAGCCCCAATAAATCAATTTGGACAATGTTTTAAAGTGGATGATGACTTTGACATCTCCCGATTTATAACGTAAATAAGGACATTTGTTCTTATTCCAAATCTCCAATTTCCCGTCCACAACAGTCCAATCGATAAAGTTTTGCAGGTTCTCACCTGCCTGAACCTCTAAAAATTCCAATGAATCTTGCACCAATTCGATTTGCAAACGCTGATGTAATTCCATCGTTTGGAAAGATGGTAAGGAAATTACCTTAGTTACTTTCTGCCCACTTCCCTTCCAGCAAGAACGATTTTCCGCTTTCTTACAGGCAGTCAAACAAAGTAAACCTGTTATGAATAAAAACCTCAACGAAACACCTTTCATCTTTTCAGGTGTAAAAAGTGATAGGAAAGTCCAAATTCCAAATAATCTGCTTTTGCATAATGTGTTTTTAATCCAAAGACAGCACTGATGTTTTGAGTTAGGTAATAACGGCATCCCAAACGAATGTACAAGGGTCCATCTGCTCTATACTTATCTCGAATATATAAACCAGCACCATAGACAAAATTAAAACGGTCTAGAGGCAAAATGTAGGAAGCCGAAATACCCAATTGAAGGATGTCTAATTGCGATTTGCTCACCATCGGTTCATAATTCATTAAAGCTTGTTTCGATAAAACATCCAAGTTAACTTCCATTCCAGACTTTTGACTTCCATAGCGACGAAGAGAAATTGATCCAGCATAAACGGGATACTTTTTCCCGCCAATTGGCATGGTTTCTTTGCAGGTGAAAATTCCATTAAGGCTCAATTGCCATTGTTGGTAGCTTAAGAAATTTGGTTTGGGTCGCGGTTTGATTCGAGATGCGGCATCCTTTTCTAAATCTGGATTGTGTTGTGAAGTTGTTGTACCTCGGAAATACCGTTGAAATCCAATGGACAAATACGGTAAGTTAATGCCCAAGTTCGGTACTTTAAACGCACCATTGCTAAAGTGCGTCATGTCCATCGACAAGGTAATCGCTGAATTTCCAAATCCGAATGTCTGTTTTAAAGCAAAACACATGAGTGCGTTCAACCGAGAACCAATGGCCACATTTTTCGGATTGGAAACGGGATTATACGGTTTATTGGTGTATCCAAGTCCCGAGGAAAATTTCCAGTCCATTCGGTACTTTTTGTACTTAACAATCGGCAATTCAGCAAATCCATACACACCGACATACCGTCCAAGAATTTCGTTATTACCAACTGAACCAACAAATAAAGTAGAACCAACAATGGGCTGACGGTATGATTTCTGCCAAATTCGATCACCCGTTAAACGCTTGAGATAAGACAGTTCAGTTGCTACTGCTAATTGTTTGGGAATATGTGCCATTCCGGCGTGATGAGCGGCTAAGAAGCCAACTTTACCACGGACTTCAAATCCCGATTG
>JBEDCT010000269.1:0-6395 GCA_041176665.1 Bacteroidota bacterium
CTACCGGACAAACGCAAGAACGGTACTTCATTTATGTGAAAATCCACATGGGTGGAAAAATTGTTAAAACGGAATTTTCTTTAACGGAACGCAATGGAATGCGCTTTCCCATTTTAATTGGCCGAAAATTACTCAATAATCGATTCATCGTAGATACCAGTTTAAAATACCTTCATCCATCCTTACACGCCTTATGAAAATAGCCATTCTCTCCAGAAATTCGAATTTATACTCTACGCGTCGACTTGTTGAAGCGGCAGAAGCAAAAGGACATGAAGCTCATGTGATTGATCACTTGAAATGCAACATTGAAATTGAACAAACAGGTCCTGCCTTGTATTACGGAGATCGGTACTTAAAGGGATTCGATGCAGTGATTCCAAGAATTGGTGCTTCAGTTACGTTTTTCGGAACAGCAGTCGTTCGTCAATTTGAAATGATGAACGTTTTTACAGCGGTAAACTCTCGAGGGATTATCCACTCGCGAGATAAACTACGTTGTCTTCAAGTTCTTTCGAAGGAAGGAATTGGATTGCCAAAAACGGTTTTCACCAATTACTCCAAAGATGTGAATCACGTGGTAACATCAGCAGGAGGAGCGCCCGTTGTTTTGAAATTACTCGAAGGAACACAAGGACTCGGAGTTGTTTTGGCTGAAAACATGAATGCAGCACAATCTGTGTTAGAAGCGTTTAACGGTTTGAAAGCACGTGTGATTGTTCAAGAGTTTATTCGTGAAGCGAAAGGCGCCGATATTCGCGCATTTGTAGTAGATGGTGAGGTTGTTGGAGCGATGAAACGTCAAGGAAAACCAGGTGAGTTTCGTTCGAATTTACATCGAGGAGGAACTTCCATGGAAATTGAATTAACAACAGAAGAAAAATATACGGCGATTTTAGCTGCAAAGGCGGTTGGACTCGGGATTGCCGGAGTAGATATGTTACAATCGGAAAGAGGTCCCCTTGTTTTAGAGGTGAACTCATCTCCCGGACTAGAAGGTATTGAGAAAACAACGCAACAAGATATTGCTGGAAAAATCATTGCATACATCGAACGAAATGTCAACCGTTAAGAAAGAATTAAAAAAAATGGTCATCCTGGGACAAGAAATCTTGCCGGGAAAAGGTGTACAATTGAATTTTGATGTTGCGCATCTTCACACACGGACACCAATTTTGGTTCCTGTAATTGTGGAGCGTGCGAAAGAAGATGGTCCAACTGTTTTGGTGATGGCTGGATTGCACGGTGACGAAATCAATGGCGTTGAAATTATTCGTCGATTTATTCGTAAAAAATTACATAAACCAACGAAGGGAACCATCATTTGTTTGCCCGTATTTAATATTTTTGGATTCCTGAATGTACAGCGCGAATTACCGGATGGTCGGGATTTGAATCGCAGTTTTCCAGGAAGTTCTAATGGTTCCTTGGCCTCTCAGTTTGCTTTTCATTTCATGAAAGAACTAGTGCCGCATTGCGATTACATCATTGATTTCCACACGGGTGCATCACATCGAAATAATTTCCCTCAAATACGCTGCGAGTTTAAGGACGAAGAAAGCATTGAATTAGCAAGGATTTTCAATCCACCATTCATTTTGAATTCCAATTTGATTGCCAAAACTTTGCGTGAATCCATCGTGAAACGCAAAAAGAAAATCCTTCTTTTTGAAGGTGGAAAATCGAATAGCATCGAAGAACAAGTCGTTGAAGAAGGATTAAATGGAGTAAAACGTGTGATTTCACATCTCGGTATGAGAAATTACAAATATGATATTTCGAAAGACCGTGAACCTATTTTACTCGGTGAAAGTAAATGGATGCGCGCACCTTCATCTGGAATGTTTCAAGCGTTTATAGAAAATGGTTCGGCCGTTTATAAAGGAGACATAATTGGAATGGTGACGGATCCTTACGGTAACTACGAGAAAAAAATCAAAGCAACCCAGGATGGATATATTATCTGTACCAATGAATCTCCGGTTGTTTACAAAGGAGATGCGATTATCAATATTGCTAAAAAACGAAATTCGTAACATGAAAAAACTCATTTTATCCATGGTTGTTGGTCTATTAACTTGGACAGCGAACGCACAGACCTTTACTCCAACGACATACCTGGGATATGAAATTGGAACTCGTTTTACACGTCAAGATAAAGTAGTATCTTATTTTCAGGCCTTACAGGCAGCTTATCCATCCATGATGAAAGTGGAAAAGTACGGTGAGACCTATGAACACCGTGATCTGATTTTAGCTTTTTTCGGGACTCCAGAAAACTTAAAAAAACTCGAAGAAATTCGTCAGAATCACCAAAATCATGCGGCTTCTGAAAAACTAGCCATCGTTTGGCTGAGTTATAACGTACATGGAAACGAGAGTTCAGGAACTGAAGCTGCGATGCAAACTGCTTATCGTTTGCTCACAGATAAATCAGATTACTTAGCAAATACCATTGTTATTATGGATCCATGCTTGAATCCAGATGGAAGAGATCGCTACGTGAACTTTTATCAGCAGTATGGAAATGCTCCGGCGGATCTTCATAAATTTTCTGCAGAACACAAAGAACCATGGCCAAGTGGACGTCCAAATCACTATTTGTTCGACTTAAACCGCGATTGGGCATGGATGACACAAATTGAATCAGAGCAGCGTGTTCAGCGCTACAATCAATGGTTGCCTCACGTACATGTAGACTTCCATGAACAAGGAATCAACGAGCCGTATTATTTTCCGCCAGCTGCAGAACCGTATCACGAAGTCATCACGAATTGGCAGCGCGATTTTCAAAAAGAAATCGGTGCGAATCATGCTTCTTATTTCGACAAAGAAGGATGGATGTATTTTTCGAAAGAGATCTTTGATTTATTGTATCCAAGTTACGGGGACACTTATCCTACGTACAGCGGAAGCATCGGAATGACTTACGAGCAGGGTGGAAGTGGTCGCGCGGGATTAGCTGTGATTACGCAAGTTGGAGATACCTTGAGTTTGAAAGATCGCGTATCGCATCATGTCACAACTGGATTGTCTACCGTAGAAATGAGCGCCAAGAATGCGGACAAATTGATAAAAGAGTACCAGTTGTTTTGTACGCTAAAAGTTTACAGGTACAAAACGTATGTCCTGCGTTCAACTCAAGCAAAATTGGAGCCTTTAATGGCTTTAATGAAAAAAAATGGGATCCAAGTGGAGATGATTACGACTTCCACTCAGGAGTCTGCTTCAAAAGCCTATCATTTCCAAAATGGACAAATGGAAACCGTTAAACTGATGCAAGGCGACATGTTGATTCAGACAAATCAAGAGAAAGGAACCTTAGTAAATGTGTTATTTGAACCGAAAACGCATTTGTCAGATAGTTTAACCTATGACATTACGGCTTGGACCTTACCATTTGCCTATGGTGTGGAAGCGTGGGCAATCGAAAATACTGGAGCAAAAGGAACGGTGTTTAGTGGTTGGCCTACGACCTTAAGTCAAACTCCGACAGCAACTTGTTATGCATACGCAGCCGCTTGGGAGTCCATGAAGTCGACACGTTTTCTAACCGATTTACAAGAAGCGGGAATTGACGTTTATTTTAACGAGAAGGGATTCAAATCGCAAGGAAAAACATATAGTCCAGGGACATTGCTGATTCTTCGAGGAGAAAACAAACGCGCTGATTTTGATCAAACAGTTCTTAAAATCGCGAATAAAAACGCGGTGAATTTAGCGACTTTGGCATCTGGTTTCGTGCAAGAGGGGCTGGATCTTGGATCATCATCCGTGAAAAAAATCCCGAATCATTCTATTGGATTATTGGCTGGAGAAGATGCTTCATCTTTGAACGTAGGTGAAATCTGGCATTTCTTCGAGCGTCAAATGGGTAGATCGATTCATTTGGTTTTTACGGATGATTTAGAAGAAGCTTTACCTAAATTAACGGTGTTGTTTGTTCCTGAAGGTGGGATTTCACTGTCTGAAAATGCAAAAGTGAAGGAGTGGATTCAAAACGGAGGAAAATTAATTGTCCTTGGATATGCGGTCTATGATTTTGCTGGAAAAGATGGATTTGAACTTTCTTCCTCCGAAAACAACAATGATAGCATCAAGAAACCTGTTTCCTTTTCAAAGCAGGAACGCGATCAAATTTCGGATGCCATCACCGGAGCGATTTATGAGTGCGAATTTGATCCAACAAATCCATTGGCATTTGGATACGATCGCTATTACACCTTGCGTCAGGGTGCGGATCACATGAATATCAAAGCAAATAATGTCTTTCACTTGAAAAAAGATGCGAAAGCCTTGAACGGATTTGTCGGAGCACGTGTGAAACAACAGCAGTCGGAAGCATCTACTGCGGGATATCAATCCTATGGAGACGGTTCCATTATCTATTTTATCGATAATCCTTTGTTCCGTGGATTCTGGGAAAATGGAAAATTGATGATTGCGAATGCCGTTTTCTTCGTGAATGAAAATTAATCCTTACTGCAAGGATTGATAGATGACATGTTGAATTCTGGTGCGAATGTTCATGTCGCGAATTTTCCAATTGTCCTGACTTGGATTCACTCGGTTGGATAAGAAAATAAAGATGACTTTGTTTTTTGGGTCCGCCCAAGCTAGTGTTCCTGTAAATCCAGAGTGACCAAAACTCATTGAAGAGGCCAATTCATCACAGGTTCCACCACCACTTGCATTTGGACGGTCGAATCCGGCTCCACGTCGATTACCAGGAAATTGTTGTTTGGTGTATTCATTACAAACGGCTTCGGAGAAGAAATTCATTCCAGCATAGTCCCCTTTGTTCAAAAACAACTGCATGATGCTCGCTAAATCGGTTGCATTGGCAAAAATTCCAGCGTGTCCAGCAACGCCACCAAGCATGGCTGCTCCAGGATCATGAACAAATCCGCGCAACAATTGCTTGCGAAACGCTTGATCGTTTTCAGTTGGAATAATCTGTGCCTTATCGAAGTGGTTCAAAGGTAAATAGTGCATGTAACGCAGTCCCATTGGACGATAAATCTTTTCTTCTAAATAAAGATTTTGTGATTGTCCAATCTGTTTTTCCAAGATTTTCTGCGTGAAATAGTAGCACAGATCCGAGTATTCGTATTTTTTCGGACCAAGCGTGGATTTTAAAATTTGAGCGTACATACTATCCTTATACGATTCCTTGATGTACAATCCAGTGGCGACTTGACGTTCAAATCCAGGTTTTTTCGTCTCACTATAAATCGCCGTATTCCATTGTCCATTTTGCATGGTACGCTTGTAAAACGGAATCCAAGGGGTGAGTCCGGCCTGATGCGCCATCATATCGCGAATGAGGATGTTTCCGAAAGGACCATCTCCCGTTACTTCCGGAATGTAATCTTTCAATTTCTTGTCTAAGGAATACTGTCCTTTGCTTTGCAAATGCATCGCCAATAAAGTGGATGCAGCAATTTTTGTCACTGAAGCGATGTCGTAAACATCCGTTGCTTGGACCTTTGTTGCTTCTTCGTCATAGCTTTGTTTCCCGTAACATTTACGCCAAATAATTTGATCATTGACAGCGACCAAAACTTGACAACCAGGAAACGCACCCTTTTCAATACCTTCATTGGCAATCAGGTCAATTCCCGCTAATTTTTTGGAATCGACACCTATTTCTTCTGGACTACTGAATTTTAAGCGTCCATTCGATGAGGTTTGAATCGCTTTTCCAGCCGGAAACACTTGATCTAAAGAATGGATTTCCATTCCGAGTGGCGCTGTTGCACTGATACTACCAAATATCAGCTGACTGACACGTTCTTGCGCGATTTCATGGTTTTCTTTTGCCCAAATAATGGCATCAATTCCTTTCGTTGGAAGTTGAGCAATGATCGATTGATCTCCAAAGACACACAAAATGACCTTCGAATGATGAGGTAAAGCGTTGAAAATATTGGCGTCTAGAGAATCAATTTTGGTTTCTTTCGTGGCGTGAATACTTAAAAACAGCACCTCGTGATCGGCTTGTTTTAAGAACTCCTTTAATTCGTGTTCGTGTAAACTCGGACGCAAAAGCTGATGATTAGAAACGTAGCGATCTAATCCGTTATGGAAAACCGTTGGATTCCCTCCGATGGAAATGTGCGCACTTTGAAAGTCCAAATTCCCCAACGGAAGAAGGTTATTCTTATTCGCTAATACAACGATGGATTTTTCAAATCCCAAGGCCTGTTCATGCATCGCTTTTCCATTCAACGAATCCAGTTCACTTGAATACCAAGTTTTCGGTGCATCCGGAAAAACAGGTGTCAAGTTGCGTTTGGATGGATTCATGCAGAAGGCAAAGAAAAGTCCAGAAAATAGAAGCGCTGCGCTGCGTATCATATAGATATTTTAATTTTTATAAAACTACTAATTAT
>JBEDCT010000270.1:0-3766 GCA_041176665.1 Bacteroidota bacterium
TCCTTCCAGATGTTTATGTGGAATGTGAAACGTGCAACGGAAAACGTTATAATCCAGAGACTTTAGAAGTTCGTTACAAAGGAAAAAGCATTTCGGACGTTCTGAATATGACCATTGAAGAATCCGTTCCGTTTTTTGAAAAACACCCTAAAATATACAGAACACTTCATACGTTGCAGCAGGTTGGACTTGGTTACATTAAGTTGGGGCAATCATCAACGACACTTTCTGGTGGAGAGGCACAACGCATTAAATTGGCAACAGAACTCGCGAAAAAAGCAACTGGAAAAACCATTTATATTTTAGACGAGCCATCTACTGGCTTGCATTTTGAAGATATTCGCATGTTACTAGAAGTATTGCAGCGATTGGTGGACGAAGGAAATACCGTTTTGGTTATTGAACACAACATGGACATCATCAAAATCGCTGATCACATTATTGATTTAGGTCCAGAAGGCGGATACAGAGGAGGTGAGATTCTATTTACTGGTACACCGGAACAAATGATCAAAAAAGCGAAGGAAAAATCGTACACCGCAAAATATTTGGCGATGGAATTCCTGTAAATCAAACAAATTGAAGTAGAAAAGCGATAAGCGTAACCTTGGATTAAAGAAATTGACTTAATTTTACGCCCGAAAAGAGAATTTAACTATTTAAAACAAAATAAAATGGCATTAGAAATCACAGATGCGAACTTTGACGAATTAGTCATGAAGTCAGATAAACCAGTTGTTGTTGATTTTTGGGCTGAGTGGTGTGGCCCTTGCCGCATGATTGGTCCCGTTATCGAAGAAATGGCAAACGAATACGAAGGAAAAGCGGTTATTGGAAAAGTAAACGTTGATTTAAATTCCGGAGTTTCTGCCCAATTTGGTGTTCGAAGCATTCCAACAGTATTATTCATTAAAAATGGTGAGGTAGTTGATAAATCAGTCGGAGCTGTTCCAAAAGCAGTCCTTGAAGAAAAACTAAATTCATTAATGTAATTGTAAAGGGAGTTCGCTCCCTTTTTTTATGCCATGAAAGATTTTTTTAGAAGATTAAAATATTACGGACTAGGATTTTCCATCGGAGCAATAATGGTCGTATTTATGTTTGATAACAAAGGCTGTAGTTGGTTTCCATCTAACAGAGTGAAGGATAATTTATTCAATCGAATGATTGTCGTGAATCAAGAAGCAAACGCTGAAATTAAAGAACAAGGATTCACAGAAGCTCAATTTTTGAAAACCATTCAAGAGGGGTCTGTCGACTTTGGGAAAAGCAAAAAACAAGGCTTAGATAAGGTTTACCGCATCGACTACGAAAATCCGAAAGGAAAAAAAGAACATTGCTTCATGACCATGGGCGATGAAAGCTTTGTAACGGAAATTATTTTCTCTCCTAAAAAAGCTAAACAAATTACACCGACCAATTCAGAAAAATCAGCGTCTGGCGAAATTCTATTTTTCCCGAAAAATGAGTTCCTTTTCTACATGGATTCTTCCAACGTATTGACAGAAAAGATGAAGTCAATTGGCATTAAAAACGATAAAGAATTAAACCGTTTGATCCGCAAAAATGGACGTTTCAACTTTAGTCGTTCATACCTTTCACAACACCCGAAACCTGTTCACTGCATACAATTTAACACGGCAGGAACATCAAAAGAACAGCTATTTGTGAAGTGCATTTGGTACAAGGACAAAATTAAAGTCTATGAATTAACTGTCGACACACTCGATTTCTAACATTATTGGACTTTTCATTGTTAATAAATTGACTTTTAGCACCGTTTCGCCGTCTTACCTTTTTGTAACTTTGATTAATGGAATTTACAGCCGAACAAATCGCTGGCCTTTTACAAGGAGAAGTTGATGGGAATCCATCTGCGAGTGTCCATGGACTAGCCAAAATTGAAGAAGGAAACCAAGGTTCTTTGAGCTTTCTTTCCAACCCAAAATACGAAGAATTCATTTACACGACTGGATCGAGTATTTGCATTGTCAATAAATCCTTTAGTCCATCGAAAGCGTTACCATCTGCTTTGACGCTCATTCGTGTGGACGATGCCTATGCGTGCTTTGCCAAACTTTTGGAGATTTACAATAGCATGAATCGAAAAGAACCTGCCATTGAGCAACCCTCTTTTATTCATGAATCAGCACAAATTGGAAACGATCCATACGTTGGAGCATTCGCATACATCGGTCATGGTGTGAAAATCGGAAACAACGTTCAAATTTACCCGAATGTCGTTCTTGGTGATCACGTTCAAATTGGAGATAACACCATCCTTTTTGCGAATGTCAGCATTTACGCGGATTGTCAAATTGGAAACAATGTCATAATCCACTCAGGAACGGTAATCGGATCTGATGGATTCGGTTACACTCCAGATGAACACCGTGTTTACCAAAAAATTCCTCAAATTGGAAATGTAGTCATTGAAGATCATGTTGAAATTGGTTCAAATTGCTCCATCGACCGAGCTACCATGGGTTCAACGTTTATCCGTAAAGGGGTGAAAATTGATAATTTATGTCAAATTGCTCATAATGTCGATGTCGATCAGCATACTGCCATGGCAGCGCAAGTTGGAATAGCCGGATCTGCGAAAATTGGCAAATATGTGATGATTGGGGGTCAAACAGGAATCGCAGGACACCTGCACATTGCTGATGGAACCAAAATAGTTGCGCAATCAGGAATTCCATCCACCGTGAAATCAGCGGATACGCTTATGGGTTCTCCAGCAATAAACCACAACGATTTCAAACGATCATACATTGGATTTAGAAAATTACCTTACATCCTATCGAAAATACATGAGTTCGAAAAACAGTTAAAAGAACTCACGAAAAAATAAACAGAATGACAGAAAAACAACGCACACTCAAAGAATCCATCGTTTTTAACGGGGTTGGACTCCATACTGGAGAAGCAGTAACAATGGAAATTTGTCCAGCTGCAGATAATCAAGGTTATAAATTTCAGCGCGTTGACTTAGAAAATCAACCAATCATTAAAGCCGATGTGGATTTTGTTGTGGCTACAGACCGTGGAACAACCTTGGAGCAAAATGGTGCGCGCGTGTATACAACAGAACATGTACTCGCAGCTTTGTATGCGTGTCAAGTGGATAACGCACTCATCAAAATTAATGGTCCTGAAATTCCCATCATGGACGGAAGTGCCATTCTTTTTGTGAATGAAATTGAACGAGTAGGATTCGAAGATCAAACGGCCGAAAGAGAATATTTTGAACTCAATGAAAACATTCCTTGGGAAGATCTTGATAAAGGCATTGAATTTTTGGCCATTCCAGATGTGAACTACCGCTTAACCGTTATGGTTGATTATAATTCCCCAGTTCTAGGTACACAACATGCAAGCATGTACCAATTATCAGATTTTAAAAAGGAAATTGCCAAATGTAGAACATTCGTTTTCTTGAGAGAACTGGAGTATTTAGCGAGCAATAATCTCATCAAAGGTGGTGACTTGGATAATGCCATTGTTTTAGTTGATCGTCCAGATGTTGCTCAAGAAGAACTAGACCGACTTGCAAAATTGCTTGGAAAAGATAAACTTCAGGTTTCCATCGATGGAATTGGTGTCCTGAATAGCACCAAACTACAATACGAAAATGAGCCGGCACGTCATAAATTGTTAGATATCGTAGGTGATTTAGCGTTGGTTGGAAAACCAATCAAAGCGCACATCTTAGCAGCGCGACCTGGACATTCAGGAAATGTTCGCTTTGCTAAAGTGCTGAAAG